>JADHMR010000051.1 GCA_016779945.1 Bacteroidia bacterium
TGTGAGGTAGTAAACAAGTCTGACTCAGTTTTAAATGAAACCTTAGATTTTCAAGATTAAACGGAAGTTAAGTCTTCTTCCTGTAAGAAAATTCGGTACACCATATACGTTGTTAGAAAAATCTTTTACTAAAACATAAGATATCGTATTATTTACCTGAAGTAAATTAAAAACTTCTAAACTAGCCCATAAAGATTCTATTTTCTTGAATCGAGAGGTACGTCTTTTGGTGTCACTATCTATTATAATTTTTGAAAAACCAATATCAACTCTTCGATAGGCTGGTATTTTAAACCCTGGATTTTGCCGATTATTCGCATCAAAGAAAAACGGTAATTTTGATCCATAAATTAGACTTAGGTTGAGCTTATAACTTGGATTACTTGGGAGTTCATCCTGAAACATTATAGAAAAATTCACCCGTTGATCAGTTGGTCTTCTTAACCAATCACTGAGTTGTTCATTACCATCATTGTCTGTGTAATATAGACGTTCTTTTGTTTGGAGAACAGAGAAGTTAAACCATGATTCTATGCCTTGAACAAACTCTCCATTTACACGGGCATCTATACCCGTAGCATATCCTTGTGAACTGTTTTCAGCGAGGTACCGTATTCGAACATTGTCAACCACATATGGGATCATTCGATCTTGATGTTTGTAATATAGTTCGCTCATAAACTTAAATGGTCTTCCCCATGCTTCAAAATTCATGTCACCACCAAAAACGAAATGAATTGATCGTTGTGCTTTAATCGTTGGATTTAGTGTTCCGTCTAATCTTCTAAGTTCTCTATAAAATGGTGGTTGGTAATAATATCCACTTGCAAACCTGAGTAACCAGTCACGCTTTGTAACTATGCTATCAAGATCATTGTTGGTAATTTTTATACTATCGTTATACTTTTTGTTGGGTTCCCATGAAAATTGTAATCGTGGACTAACCACATTTTCTTGGTTGAAATTCCAGTAGTTTGTTCGTAATCCATAGGTGATTTTTGTATTGGAAATTTTACTCAGATATTGGCTATTTTGAATAAATCCATTGACCCGATAACTCTGAATATCAATATTTGCTTTTAAAAATTCATCCAATACAATTTCGGGTTTATTTTGGTTATTGATAGTTGTAATGTTGTATTCACTACTGTCATTATATCTCCATTCTTTTAGTCGGTCGGTTATTTGCTCATTCTTAAATCCAAGACACCACTGAAGTGTAGCATTTCTGCGGATATATTTTCCTTTGTGTGTGGCTGAATAGACTTGAGCTTGAAGATCATTTCGAGCATGGTCGATAAAATATCCAATACCCAATAACGCTTTTTCATTTGCAAAGTCATCAGAGCCAAAATTAGTTTCCAATTCTGAAAGTCTGTATGCTCCCTCTACAGTAAAATGTTCGCGTTCAGTAGTGGTATATGATGATGTATTGAATTTAAGAATTAGATCTTTCTTGGTTTTATACTCCAAGCTAAGTGCATTCATCCAAGTGGTATATTGCATTAGCTCATTACCTGCAAATGCAATGAAAAGACTTATAGCACTATTTACATTACCAAAACTTGTCTGTTGGCTCTGAGGTGAAACTAGATATCTGTTTTGCGAGAGGGTACTCAAATATGATAAACTAAGGTTCGATTTTAAACGGTATTTTAATAGTGTTTGAATATCAAAGAATAACGGTTTGTAATCACCCTGAACATCTAAACTTCCTAATAAGTATTGGTTTGTACGGAACCGAGCACCAACCAAATAGCTGAAACGTTTATCTTTACTTCTATTCTCAAAATGTAGACTTGAGCCAAGTAAACTCCCGTGAACCGTAAATCTCAAAGAGTCAGGCTCTCTATATTTAATGTCTAACACAGATGAAAGTTTATCACCGTATTTTGCCTGAAAACCTCCTGCTGAAAAATCAATACGGTCTACCATGTCAGGGTTAATTACACTCAAACCCTCTTGTTGGCCACTTCTAACAAGAAATGGACGATATACCTCAATATCATTAACATAAACTAGATTTTCATCAAAATTTCCACCACGAACACTATAACCAGAAGATAATTCACCACCACTTGAGCTTATGCCCAAACCAATTAATTTTAACTTTTGTTCAAACCCTGCCGTATTTGAAAAATATTCTAACTTTTTGGGTTCAATAGTAATAAGGGGTCGATCTCGGTTCTTGTCGCCTATAACCACTGCAGTCTCAAGTGATATAGAAGATTGTAGGTTAAAATTTTTTTGGTATTTCTTACCAACCAAAAAGGGTCCTATCTTTCGCTCCAGGGTCTCTGTAGAAACAGATATTTGAATGGTTACAATTTTATTGGAAGGAACGGAAATGGAATAATCACCGTCAACGGATGAATAAGTAGATGAAGATGAACCTTTAATTTTTATAAATGCATTTGAAATTGGGGTTTTTTCTACATCAAAAATTTTGCCATTAATTGTTGATTGCGAATAACTAATCACACTGATTAAAAGAAAAGATATGGCGAGCAGATTTGATCTCAAAAGAATAGTAACGTAATAGTGTGTTGACTATTGTTTCAATGCGAGTATGGTCTCTTTTGGATTTGAACTTGAGAAAACAGAGCTACCAGCCACAAGGACATTTGCTCCACACTCAAGCAATTTTTGATAATTTTCAGTATTTACACCACCGTCTACCTCTATAAATGGCTGGTGATTTTTCATCTGACAAATGCTAGAAAGTTGCTGGAGTTTCATATATGTGTTTTCTATAAAAGATTGACCACCAAAACCCGGATTAACACTCATTAGACAGATTAAGTCAATCTCCTTAAAAACATCATTAAGTAAGTGCACAGGCGTATGAGGATTGATGGCTACACCGGCAAGACAGCCTAATTCCTTAATTGCATTTAATGTACGATGAAGATGAGTACAAGCCTCGTAATGAACTGTTATTACTTCTGCACCATTGTCTGCACATTGCTGGAGGTATTGGTCAGGATTAGATATCATTAAGTGAACATCTAAAGGTTTAGTCGCATATTTATTAATTGCTTTCATGACAGGAAAACCAAAAGAAATATTAGGAACAAAAACACCATCCATTATATCAATGTGAAACCAATCAGCTTCACTTTCGTTGACCATTTCGATGTCTTTTTGAAGATTTGCAAAATCAGCGGCTAGGATGGAAGGTGCAATTTTGTGTGTCATTGTTAGTAGAAATTTATGTCGTTAATTATTTTTTGTTTAGCAAAATCATTGATTTTATCAATAAGCACAAGTTTATGATATCTGAGTTCATTTTTCAGGGCAGGAGAGGACAGCGTCAGGTATAATACTTTCTTATTTATAAAAATTTTTGAGGTATTCTTTGCAATCATACTACCTACAATTTGTTCCCAGCTATTTATCACACTTGTTTCTTCATATTTATATCCTTGGTTATAAGATTTAAATACTGAGTTTAAGAGATCTTTTATTGATTTTTCTTCTTTCAATTAGCTAAGTGTGATTGTTTTGAATGGCTTACCGATTTCCTTGCAAAAAGACGCTAGTCGTTTGGAATCCGTATCCGTAATAAATATTTGTCCAAAGTTACCATTTTTAATAATTTGAGTGAGCACTTTTGCACGTTCTTCATCAATTTTTTCAAATATATCATCCAAAAGAAGGATGGGCGTCCATTGTTTTTTATCTTTCAAATATTCAAATTCAGCTAATTTTAGTGCGATCAAACCTGATTTTATTTGACCTTGTGAACCATATTTTTTTAAACTAAAGTCATCAATTTCTATCTCAATTTCGTCTTTATGAATACCGATTGAACTTCTTCGAATTGCTAAATCTCTTGATCGATTTGTTCCGACTAATTCAGCGTAAGATTTTTCGGCTAACTGACATTGATAACTAAGTTTTATTGCTTCTTTGTTATCAGATAATTGATGATATTTACTTCTGAAGTACAATCTAAATTCGTTAAAAAAAGATGTCCTAGACTCAAAAATAGAGTGTGCAAGTGGTCCAATTTGATCATCTAGCGTTTGAATAAGAGCTAGATCAACATTATCTTCTTTTAGGTGTTTATTTCTGTGGTCTATTAGCTTATTATATTTGACAAGGTCTTGTAAATGTTTTTTGTCTACTTGACTTATTACTTGATTAACGAACGATCTACGTTTATCATTTGTACCATAAATAAGCTCAATATCGTTTGGAGCAATAACTACCGCTAAGAATTGTCCAATATGCTCAGAAATATTTTTGTAAGGAATATTATCTTTTTCAATAATCTTGCGTGCTCCTCTTTTTAGCTTGATTTTGAGGTCAAATTGGCTTTGATTTTCAACTTCAGCTAATATGCCAGACTGCAGTTGGTCACTTTGAATACACTGAACATCAGTAGAGGAGAAGTAAGACTTTCCAAGGCATAAGAAATGAATTGCATCCAACACTGAAGTTTTTCCGACGCCATTTAATCCAGCTATAGCTGTAACCTCCTCCATTTCAAGACTAAGGTCAGTGTGATTCTTAAAATAGACTAAAGATAATTTTTGTACTTTCAAGTGTGTTAATTGAGCAATTAAAATTGTTATTTTTGCCGCACCAAATATAAAATGGCAAAACTAAAGCACACTAAAAAAACTTACGTAGATTGGTACAGGTTGATGTTATTAATCAGAAGATTCGAAGAAAAGTCAGCTCAAATGTACGGTCAGAATAAAATTCGTGGATTCTGTCATCTCTACATTGGTCAAGAGGCCGTAGTAGCAGGAATGGTATCTGCAAAAAAGGACGGAGACAAAGTGATTACCGCATACAGAGATCACGGACATGCGTTAGCAATGGGTATACCAGCCAATGAAGTTATGGCTGAATTATTTGGAAGAATTGATGGCTGTAGCAAAGGAAAAGGTGGTAGTATGCACATGTTTTCTAAAGAACACAATTTTTTTGGTGGACACGGTATAGTAGGAGGACAAATACCCCTTGGTGCAGGAATAGCTCTTGCAGAACAATATAAAGGTACAGATAATGTTTGTTTTTGTTATATGGGTGACGGTGCAGTCAGACAAGGAGCATTACATGAGACATTTAATATGGCAATGGTCTGGAACTTACCAGTAGTATTTATCTGTGAAAATAATAATTATGCAATGGGAACTTCTGTTGAAAGAACAACTAATGTCACAGACATCTACAAAATGGCATCATCCTACGAGATGAATGCCGAACAAGTTGACGGCATGAGCTGTGAGGCAGTGCATGAAAGTATGAAAAGAACTGCAGACCGAGCTCGAAAAGGCGGTGGTCCCACTTTTGTGGAGCTGAAAACTTACAGATACAGAGGTCATTCGATGAGTGATCCTGCTAAATATCGAACAAAAGATGAAGTAGAGGAGTATCGTAAAGTGGATCCTATCGAAGTAGTTAAATCTACTATAATAAAATCTAAATTTTTATCTGAAAAAGAATTGGAAAAAATAGAAGAAAGTGTGGAAGCTGAAGTTCAGGCGTCTGTTGAATTTGCAGATAATTCTCCCTTTCCTAATCCAGATGAAATATACAAAGATGTGTACGAAACAGATTATCCCTTTATCGTAGAATAACGTTATTATTGCAATCCATTTATCATAATGAATACAGAAGAACAAACCACAGAGAATAAAGGAATTGAATCATTAATTCAGTTTTTTGAAAAACATAAAAAAAATGCAATCACTGCAGGAATAGCAATGATTGTTTTGGCTGGTGCAATTTACTATTATAATGATGTTTATGCTCCGGAAAAAGAGATGGAAGCTGCAGATAGTTTTTTTATGGCTGAACGCTATTTTGGCTTAGATTCTATGGATAAAGCTTTAATGGGCGACGGAGTTCATTTGGGGATGATTGATATTGCAGATGAATTTGGTTCAACTAAAGTAGGGAATCAAGCATCATATTATGCAGGTAGAATACTATTAGACCAAGGTAAATTCGAAGACGCTTTAGATTATTTAAATGCAGCATCTATGGATGATGAAATAATGGCTGCCCAGGTAATCACTTTGAGAGGCGATTGTTATTCTGAGATGGAAGATTATGAAAAGGCTGGCAAAACATACATGAATGCTGCCAGTAAACGAGACAACGAATTAACTGCACCTTACGCTTTAATGAAAGCTGGGGCTGCGTTTGAAGAAGCAGGTTCATATAATGCCGCTGCCGATGCATACGGAGAAATCGAAGAATCTTATCCAAATTCAAGACAAGCTGAATTGGTAAAAGCTCTTGTTGCACGTGTAAAAGCTAAACAAGCTAAATAATCCTTATAATGGCAGACTATGCTAATCAAAAATTCTTTAGCGAAAAAATTAGTCTACTACATTCTAATTACAAAATTGCTGTAGTTACGGCTATGTGGAATAGCGAAATTACTTCTGAGCTAAAATCTGGAGCGATTAATGTTTTAAATTCGGCAGGTATAGCCACAGAAAATATTACAATATGGGACGTCCCCGGATCATATGAGTTGATTTATGCTGCTAATAAACTTGCACATGACGGAATGGACGCCATTATCTGCATTGGTGTAGTCATTCAGGGAGAAACACCCCACTTTGATTTTATTTGTGATGCTGTTGCCAATGGAATTGCTAAAGTCACCATTACCCACAACATACCTATCGGTTTTGGAGTTTTGACAACTAAAAATCAACAACAAGCCATTGAAAGAGCTGGAGGCTCACATGGTCACAAAGGAGAAGAGGCTGCTTGGACTGTACTCAAACTTCTTGAAAAAAAATAATTCACTTAAGATTGATTTTTTAACTAAACTGCCTCTTTGCTTGTATATTGCGTGATAATATTTGGTAACATCAATATAGATACGTAAATGAAAAAAATTTTGATTCATTTTGGTTTGATATGTTCCATTTCTATCCTGATAGGACTGGGTGTTTTGTGGTATTTGAAAATTTATACAAATCATGATAGTGATTTAATAGAGGTAACAGATTTAAGTGGTAAAGATTCAAATGATGCACTCAAATACCTTGAAAATATTGGTTTAGAAGGAGAAGTGACTGACACTGTATACAAGGATGGTGTTGAAAAGCTGGCTGTAATTAATCAAAATCCAGCACCTGGAATGATGGTTAAACCCGGGAGAAAGGTTTATTTAGTAATAAACATAAACAGTATCCCTATGGTAAGTGTGCCGGATTTAGCAAACAAAAGTTCATTGTCTCAAGCTCGTAATATCTTAATAAGAAAACATCTGAAGCTTGGTAAATTAACTGAGCAGATTTCATCTTTTGTGAAATCGAAAAATGACCAACCTATTCTAGCCCAATATTATCCAGGTACAGATAAACCAATTAAACCTGGCACAATGGTTGAACGTAATTCACTTATTGATTTAGTCGTTGGTATCTCGGGTTCTATGGATTCTGATAGCGTTAATTTGCAAGACATAGTAGAACCATAAATTGCCATGGATAAATATGTACAAAAGCACTTTAAATAAAAAATAATCGTTTTTTCAATATGGGAGTTTTAAAATATGCAAAAACTGGTTTAGCAGTCTTATTTTTAGTAGTTAGCTACTCAACCTTATATGGTCAATTAACGACATCTCCCATTCAAAAAAATCCATCTATTCACCAGTTTTTGGAGCATAATCCTAATTATACATTCCAGCCTAAATTTAAGAATAAGTTTGGACGTAGAGATACGCTAGAATTACCATTTTTTGATGATTTTTCTGAGCGAAATTTATATCCCGATAGTTTGAAATGGCTTAACAATCAAGTTTATGTGAACAATCATTTCCCATATCAACCCCCGACAATTAATGTGGCTACTTTTGATGGTTTAGATTCCAAAGGAAATCCATATAGAAATACAATCAATAAAGACTTTAGCGGACCTGGAGATAGCTTAATTAGTCAACCCATTAATCTTAAAGATAGTTCTGGTTTTTTATATGCTATATCAGACTCGATCGTATTTAGTTTCTTTTATCAACCCAATGGTTTAGGATATCATTTAAATAGCGAAGATTCCCTCAGACTTTGGTTTAAGGCTGCTAATAATTTATGGGTACAAGTTTGGAGTGATGGTGGTCAAGCACTAACGACAAAATTTAATCATGTTAGTATTCCAATATTAGATATTAACTATCTTCATAAGGGATTTCAATTTATGTTTACTACCTATACACGGCAAGTAGGCAATGCAAATCATTGGCATGTAGATTATGTTTTACTTGATAAAGATCGTTCGAGTAATGATGATTCATATAACGATTATGCGATACAAAATACACCTTCTCCTTTATTAAATTCTTACACACAGATGCCTTATTCACATTTTAGTGTGAATCCAATGAATCACATAGTTGATTCTGTGTATTTGAGATTGTCTAATCTCTACAAAGACCCTAAAACACTCCAAATAAGACATCAAGCGTCCATAAATGGCTCTTTAATAGCTAGCACTGAATTTAAAAATAGCACAAAAAATATTGATGCACAGGCCTCTGCAGTGAGAAACTTACCCCCTTATTCTTCATTTACTGGGCTTTCAAGTGAGGATCCGATTATTATTAATCGTATGGTTGAAGTGAGAGAAAACGGCGTTGCAAATGACTATAAAAGGAATGACAGCATATCTTTTACTCAAGAATTTTCGGATTTTTATGCCTATGATGATGGAACGGTAGAACAAGGATTTGGATTTGATCAAAATACCAATCCTAGCAACATACATGGTCAGGTTGCTTATGGCTTTGATATTGCGAAAGAGGATACACTGTATGCAATAGCTACGTATTTTAATCAAGCAGTTTACGATGTGTCAAGGAAACGATTTAATTATCGAATTTGGAAGGACTTATCCGGAGTAAATTCGGCCACTGAAGACGAAATAATCTATGAATCTGAAGAACTTTTCCCGACCTATTCGTCAGTAAATAATTGGAGAACATTTACACCACATTATTTAGATACTACATTAATTCTCTCACCGGGGAGATACTACATTGGTTGGATACAGAAAAGTATGTTCAACCTTAATGTGGGTTGGGATAAAAATTACGGTTATTCAAATAACCCTGATAAAATCAATCGAAATATATACTATAAGACATTTAGCAATTGGAGTAATAATGATTTACCCAGTGGGACAATAATGATGAGACCTCATTTTGGGACACCCAAGGAAATTTATGCTTCTGTTAAACGAATAGATTTAGGTAATAACTCAATTAAAATATATCCCAATCCAGCTAACGATATTGTCTACTTACCGAGGGTTTTCTCACACATACGTATTTGTGATGTACATGGTAAACAGGTTTTAGAATTTTGGAATAATTCTAATTTAAATGTGTCTGGCTTAAAAGAGGGTGCCTACTTTGTATTTTTGAATGATAATTTGAAACGTTTTTACACAGCTAAACTAATAATTCACAAAAAATAAAAGTAATGATGGAAGATATAACTATTGAAGAGTTAAAACAAAAGATTGATAACCAAGATGACTTTCTTCTAATTGATGTTAGAGAAGATTGGGAATACAATGAATTTAATATAAATGCTAAACTTATTCCATTGGGAACACTTCAGGGTGCGATTGATGATTTAGATGATTGGATGGAAAAGGAGGTTGTAGTCCATTGTAAGTCTGGAGGTAGGAGTGCAGCAGCAAAAGAGTTTATGATGCGTCAGGGGTTCAAAAATGTTAGGAATCTCCTTGGCGGTATGTTAGCGTGGCAAGCCAAATACGGTTAAAATATCGATTTAAAAAACTAATTGTTTTTCTAGGACTAATTTTATTAGTCTCTATACTAATGTATTGTTCTGATTATTCTCAGGACTCTACCACTGATTTCCATTATGCTAATCATTCAGACAGTGTTGCGTATGTTGGTATGGAAACATGTGCTAATTGTCATCAAGATAAACATCAAACATTTGTTCATACGGGTATGGGGCTATCTTTTGATGTTGCAACACGTCAAAAATCTTCAGCTATTTTTGGGGCAAGTCATCAAGTATATGATTCATTTTCAGACATGCATTATTATCCTTTTTGGAAGAATGAAAAACTTTATATTAAAGAGTACAGACTTTCAGATACGGACACCACTTACCAGCTAACTCAAGAAATTAATTATATAGTTGGTAGTGGGCAACACACCAATTCTCATCTGCTAGAAAAGAACGGCTATATTTATCAAGCACCCATTACTTTTTATGTCCAAAAACAAAAATGGGACCTCGCACCGGGTTTTGAGGGTGGTAACAACTCTAGGTTCAATCGTATTTTGAATTCAGAATGCATCAGCTGTCATAATTCAATGCCCAAGCTAGAAGACAATTCCCAATTTAAATTCACTAGTATAGGTAATGGAATTGACTGTGAACGATGTCACGGCCCTGGCGAGTTACACGTTAATCAGCGATTAAATGGACAAGGAGTAGATGTTAAAAAAGAAATTGATCCAACGATTGTAAATCCTCGAAAACTATCTTGGAATCGTCAAATTGATCTGTGTCAACGTTGTCATCTTCAGGGTCTTAATGTCCTTAAAGAAGGTAAAAAGTTTACAGATTTTAAGCCAGGGATGAAGCTCAGTGATATTTTTGAAATATACCTACCAGAATACGAGGGAAATCAATCGCAGTTTGATATGGCCAATCACTCACAACGCTTCCAGATGAGCAAGTGTTTTACATCATCAAATAATGCAGATCTAGAATTTACGTGTATATCCTGTCATAACCCTCATGTGAGTGTTAAGGTGACAGGAACTGAAGTTTATAATACTGCTTGTGCTCAATGTCATGAAAAAAAGGACTGTTCAACCCCTGGTGATAAACTTATTGCGGCTAATTATAATTGTGTGTCGTGTCATATGCCTCCAAGTAGCTCAGAGGATATTCCTCACGTAAGCGTTCATGATCATTACATTAGAAAACCCCAGAAAAATGAATATGATGTAGATCAAATGCAAAAGTTGCTGGGTTTGTATGCCGTTAATAATTCCCAACCTACAATTGAACGCCAAATATTGGCTTATTTAGAATACTGGGAAAAATTTGATAAAAATCCGTTTTACCTCAATAAGGCCAAAGAATTATTGCAAAAAAATGATTTCCCCAAACTTTGGATGAAATATTATTATTTAAAAGAGGAATATGAAAAAGTAACCAAACTTACTTTTAAATACGGTGAACTAAATGCATGGCAGAATTTTATGATGGGAGAGAGTTACAACAGATTAAAACAGCCAAGTCAGGCACTTTATTACACTAAAAATGCTTATGAACTAGAACCTACAAATCAGCTATTTGGAGTTCAATTACTCAAGCGTCTTGTTGCAAAAAAATCCCTAAAACAAGCAGAAAAGTTCGGGTTTGAGTTACTGACTGATTTTAGTGACAACGCACAGATATTAAATAGTTTAGCAAAAATTTATATACTTAAAAATCAATTATCTAAGGCTAAAAAATATATAAATAAAGCATATTCATTTGATCCAGACGACATATCAATATGGTTGACATATTTGAATTTGTCAGTTCAATTGGGCGAGGCAGATAATTCTAAAAAATGGCTCTATAAAATTCAGCAAAAACAACCTGATTTTATTCCACCAGGTCAAGTTGATAGAATAGTAGACAGTTTCTGATATAAGCTTTAAAATTACTATTCATTTTCGAGCAAAAAGTTTTCCTTTGCATTATGGCAATTATCATAACTGACGAATGTATTAATTGTGGTGCTTGTGAGCCAGAATGCCCAAATACGGCTATTTATGAAGCAGGTGCTGAATGGAAAATAGCGGATGGTACAGGTGTGAAAGGATCTTACAAACTAGAAACAGGCGACGAGGTGGCCGTTGATTCTATTCAGCAACCCATATCCGATGAGGTATATTATATTGTTCCAGACAAATGCACAGAGTGCAAAGGTTTTCATGAAGAACCACAATGTGCGGCAGTTTGTCCTGTTGATTGCTGTGTTCCAGATCCTGACAGAGTTGAAACTGATGATCAACTTCTTGCTAGAAAAGCTAAACTTCATATATAATCATGACAAGGGGTATTTGTCATCTTTCTCAAATCCCTTTAAGAGCTGATCCTAAAAGTAGCTCAGAGATGGTTAGTCAACTTCTTTTTGGCGAAACATACATCATCATTGAACAACGTGCCGAATGGTCATTTATTAAGATGGATTATGACGGATATGAGGGCTGGTTGAGTAAATCAAGCATCCACATTATGGATATTTCCCAAACTGATTCAGAAACATTTTTGCAGACTGATCTCGTAAAACACACTAATAATTTTTTGACTAATCAGCCATTGATTAGTTCAATTGGTTCTGAATTTGGGGAGGAAATTTATTCAAACAAACAGTTAGGTGTTTTAGAAATAGCTAGGCTTTTTTTAGGAGTTCCCTATTTATGGGGAGGTAGACATTTTTCGGGTATTGATTGTTCTGGTTTTGTGCAGGTAGTGTATAAGTGTTTGAATGTTCCCTTACCAAGAGATGCGTCCAAACAACAAAAAAATGGTAAATCCATTGCTTTTAAAGACCTTTTTGATGGTGATTTAGTATTTTTTGATAATGATAATCGCGTAAGCCATGTAGGAATATATATGGGAAATGGAAAAATAATACATTCTCATGGTATGGTTCGTATTGATGAATTAAGAAAAGAAGGAATATTCAATTCACAAACAAGCGATCAAACGCATTCATATTATTCTGCAAAGCGAGTACGATAAAATTTGGGCTTTCCTCAAATTTTAGCCATATTGCACATCAATTAATTATGAGCAAATCAACAGAGTCTTGGGGAAGTAGAGTAGGACTGATTTTAGCCATGGCAGGAAATGCAGTTGGTTTAGGTAACTTTCTTCGTTTTCCAGTAAAAGCCGTCGAAAATGGAGGTGGAGCTTTTATTATTCCTTACATCATTAGCTTCTTATTAATGGGGATACCATTGCTGTGGGTCGAATGGAGTATGGGACGATATGGAGGTTCTAAAGGAGATCACAGTACACCTTTCATACTAGACAATATGACAAAGAAAAGTCTCTGGAAGTATTTTGGTGTTTTCGGGATTTTTACAAACATAGGTGTAATGTCATATTATACTTACATTGAGTCATGGACGTTGACTTATACCATAAAATCGCTTAAGGGTGACTTTTTTGGAATGGATATTGCCAAAGTTGGACAGGTTTTTGATCAATATGTAGATATAAGTGGTGGGGTAAATATTCCTATTGTCGCACTTTTAGCCTTTACGGTTACACTTATTATTAATATTTATATCCTATCAAAAGGTTTAAGTGGTGGTATTGAGAAAGTTGCTAAAATAGCCATGCCATTGCTTATAGGATTTGGTGCTTTTCTAGCGATTATGGCCTTCACTATGGGAGATACAGGTAAATGTGCTGATTGTAATTCTCATGTCGGTATGGACTTTTTGTGGTCACCTCAATACGATAGTTTATGGAACCCTAAAGTATGGTTAGAAGCAGCTGGTCAAATATTCTTTACGCTTTCAGTAGGAATGGGAACAATTGTTTGTTACTCTTCTTATGTTAAAAAGAAAGACGATATCGCCTTAAATGCAATGAGTGCAGGTTGGATGAATGGTTTTGTAGAGATTGTGCTTGGAGCATCTGTTGTTATACCCATTGCTGTTGGTTTTTTGGGTCTGGATTGGGTAAAAGAAAATGCCGGATTTATGATGGCATTTAAGACAATGCCATATTTATTTGATCAATGGGGACACGTTATTTCTGTAGTTGCTGGAGTGGCTTGGTTTGGCTTGTTATTTTTTGCTGGAATTACATCATCGTTAGCTATGGGTACTCCCTGGATGGGATTTGTACAGGATGAATTTAATTGGTCAAGGAATAAAGCATCATGGACTTTAGGAATTTTTATATTTCTATTGGCTCTGCCTACTATTTTCTTTTTTGAATTTGGTGTATTTGACGAATATGACTATTGGACAGGAACAGTATCTCTTGTAGTTTTTGCATTAGCAGAAGTGATTTTGTTTGCTTGGGTTTTTGGTATGGATAAAGGATGGAATGAGATTAATTACGGTGCAGATATCAAAGTACCAACCATATATAAATTCATTATTAAGTGGGTTACACCACTGTTTATATTAATTATTTTTCTTGCTTCATTATTTACACCAAAAGATAACGATTGGCAAGCAGCTCTAAGCGGTGAATGGATTTTAGATAAAAGTAGTATAATCGGGAAAGTGCTCCATATTGGAGAAGATGCAAGTTGGATGCTTGACGGGAATTTAACAAATGTATTTTTTGTTGACATGTCTAGATTACTTCTTCTTGCTACCTTTATAGGTTTAGCACTAATGGTTAGGCATGCTTCCAAATTACGTAAAGAAAAATTAAATAAATAATATGGGTAGTTCAGCATTAATAATGATGGTAGTTGTTCAGGTTTTAGTTACTATTATCACAGGATATTTCTTCTACAAAGTATTAGTAACTCCTCCAAAAATGGAGCCTGATTCATACTCCGAAAACGATGACGAAGAAAGATAAGTTATGTTTATTTTAGAAGCCATAGATAGTGTTCAACGAGCACCAGATGCAACAGGATTGTTCTGGGGCATTTCTGAAGTCATAGTCACCCTCATTGTATTCATCGGTGTATACTTCATCTTCAAGCCCGTTTTTGGGGATAAAAAAGAAAAAGAATAGTTAAGAAACTATTGTTTTAAGCTTCAATCTAAATCAGTAGAATCTGTATTCGATGCAGGGAATAATTGTTTCCTAAAAATAAGAATTGTAAATACTCCAATACTAATTGCTGCGTCTGCAATGTTAAACACTGGTCTAAAAAACTGGAATCGATTTCCACCAATAAATGGAACCCATTCCGGCCATTGTGTATCTAC
>JADHMR010000052.1 GCA_016779945.1 Bacteroidia bacterium
ATGCTCCTGAAGATTTTGGAGAAGTAGAAACCATCATGAAATTAGCAGGTGTATTCATTGCAATCGGAGGGCTTCGTTATGAAATGGCCATTGTTTTGGAGGAAAAAACTTCTCAAGCAGAAGAACTTTTACGTTTAAGTTTATTTCTAAATTTTGCGATTAGTGCTCTCATCTTCAGTTTTATCCTATTTTTTAAAAATACAATTGGGGGTTTCTTCAGACTAAACGACCCTAATCTTTTATTTGGCTTGCCCGTAATTGTTTGGATTACAAGCAGTACAGAATCGATTATTCTATGGCAAAATCGGGCAAAAAAATTCAAGAAAATTTCTGTTAATCGTGTTTTGTTTTCCTCCACAGGCACAGGGTACAAATTATTACACCCTTTCACATTGGTCTCGGGCAACGGATTATTTATTGGTCAAATTCTAGCCCAATTTTTAGCCTTGCTGCACATGGTCTACAAATTGCCAGTACAACTATTTAAAACTACCCAACAAAATTTAAAAGCAGTTTCAAAAACATACCGCTCATTTGCTGTATTTAGTTCACCAGCAGCAATTCTCAATATTTTAGCAACCAGTATGCCTGTTTTTGTAATCTCAGCTTTTGATGGGCAAGAGGCTACAGGATACTTTGGGAATGCCTACAAACTAACTTATCTTCCAATGAGTATGTTGTCATTAGCCATAGGACAGGTATTTTTTGAACGAATAGCACGAATTCGAAGTCAAAAAGAAAATGCTAGCCAAATGGCTCACCAACTGGCAAATACCCTGTTTTTTATTGGCATAATACCCGTAATCGTCATGTTGGTCTGGGGAGATCAAATTGCTCTACTAATTTTGGGTAATCAATGGGAAGAAACAGGAGTGTTTATCCAAATTATGATTCTCTTCTATTTCACGATGTTTCTGACAAGTTCTTTTAGTAGTGCTTTTGAAACATACCAAAAGTTAAAATTTCAGTTGGGTTATAATCTTATTTTTCTGATATGCACCTTTGGAGCATTATATCTTGGATACGAAGAGGGCGGAAATACCCGAACAGCTCTCACTTGGTTTTCTGTAGTTGGGATTGTTCTTCGATTGTCTATCCTCAATTATTTCTTTGTATTATTTGGTAAAAACTTAATTGCAAAAACCATATTTGCAATACTAATGACTGGTGTTTTGGCGTATTTAGGTTTCGCTTTAAAAGACGTCATGCTATCCTAACATGAAAAAAATTTTCAAATATGTCAGTGACAAATTGGATGATAATATCCTACGGATTTTTGTCAAATGGTTGTGGCCACAATACAAGCGACCACGGCATGGATATATGAAAAACTATCAAGTATTACACCAATATTTCATTTCACAAAAAATTTTAAGAATCAATGGAAGTATCCCGTGGCCCGTTGATTTCAGGAGCAAAATTGTAGGATGGGAATCTATCCAAAAAGGAATTTGTGCCGATCCGGGTGATAATCCTGGTATATACATAAATGCAGGCGGTGGATTAACCCTCGGTAATAACGTAAATATTGGACAAAATTCGATTATAACGACCACCAATCATTACAAGTACGACCACCGAAAAAAAAGTCATACTAAAGGTATTACCATTGGCAACAACGTATGGATAGGAGCAAATGTGAGCATAGTAGCAGGAGCCTCCATTGGAGATAATGTAACCATTGGTGCAGGATGTTTTATTAAAGGCAATATACCTAGTAATTGTACGGTCATACTAAGTGAGAAAACCCTTGATATTATCCCAAAAACCAAAGATTACGAGTGGGATTGTACAAGCGATGAATTAGGCTAATTGCTAATAGAACTAAAAAATGCAACTAAGAAGTGCAAAAAATCAATATTAATATTATTTTTGCAGACCTTTTTAAGAATAAAATGGCAAATCATAAAAGCACATTAAAAAGAATTAGAAGCAACGAGGCTAAAACTGCAAGGAATAAGTATCAGCACAAAACAGCAAGAACTTGGATCAAAAAAGTTCGTCTTACTGATGACAAAAAAGAAGCTGATAAAATTATGCGAGAAACTTTTTCTAAGTTAGATAAGCTAGTAAAGAAAAATATCATTCACAAAAACAAGGCAGCTAACCTTAAAAGTAAGCTTGCAAAACATGTGAAATCTTTGGGATAATATCCTTAATAAAATACTTTTGAAGCCTTCTGTGAACTCAGAAGGCTTTTTTATTGACTATAAATTTGACAGACTATATCTCTATAAAACATTGGGCAGACGACGATAAGCCTCGCGAAAAACTTACACAACATGGTCGATCCTCATTGAGCAATGCAGAATTAATCGCTATTCTTCTCACCAATGGTACTAAAAACAAATCTGCATTGGACCTCGCACGCGAAATACTTCAACTAGCAGAAAACGACCTCAATAAATTATCCAAAATGAGTATAGCAGATTTTTGTAAAATAAACGGTATTGGTCCAGCCAAAGCAATTAGCCTCATTGCTGCAATAGAACTCGGTGGTCGTAGGCAGAAAGCTAGTCAATCAACCAAAATTATTAAAAGTAGTATCGATGCTTATCATTTTTTTAAACCCCTGCTACAAGATAAAAATTATGAAGAGTTTTGGGTGCTGCTATTAAGTAAGAATCACTCAATTATCAAACCCTACCAAGTTAGTGATGGTGGTATATCTCAGACTGTAGTAGATCCTAAACGAGTATTTAAAGCTGCTTTGGAGCACAACACTTCTAGCCTAGTGCTTTGTCATAACCATCCAAGTGGTAATCTCACTCCTAGTGCGGCTGATATCAAGCTCACTCAAAAATTAATAAAAGCGAGCTTGACCTTAGATATTCAGATTTTGGACCATATTATCGTTTCAAATACAGGATATTATTCTTTTGCAGATGAGGGAAAACTTGTATAAATAACCATGGAATAGCTTTTGCATTAATGGGGTTGTGAAAGTTATAACAAAACAAATAACAGAACATAAGAAGGCATTTAGCAATGGTTTGCTAGCCGTAGTATTGATTGGTTGCACCGTGTTAAATTTACCTGCTCTTGCAAATAATTCGAGCAGTGTACAGTCTTCGCTACACACATGGACTACAGAAATAGTCAATGCTGATTTTGTTTTACTAACTGCAACTCAACATTCTCAAGAAATAGACCATCGAAAACCCAGAAAAAGAAAAAGACGCAGAAGACAAAGAATTTTTCGAAGGAAAACAAGAAACCAATAGACATAAAACGTGTAATTTTTGTTAAACATTAAACGGCTCGCTTAACTAGTGAGCCGTTTTTTGTGTGATTATTATGTTGGCAAAACCATTCATAATAGCGACCTTTGAACTTAAGTTTTTACTGGAGTATAATTACCTTTGGGTAAACCAAAAAATTAGATATGGATCATAGCGATTATTTTGAAGAGGGCATGGAAGAAAAAGCCAAAAATTTTGAGCAAATGCTCAAAAGTGGCGAAAGCTTTTTCTATGACAATGACGAATTGAGTCGCCTTATAGATTATTACTTGGACTTTGACCAACTCAAAAATGCAAGTCACGCGATTGCTTTTGGTGAAGAGTTATTCCCTTTTGAAAGTTACTATCAAATTAAAAAAGCAGAACTTTATATTGCTCAACGTAATATTAATTCTGCTATAAAACTACTGGAAAAATACCGTCAAATTCAGCCACAAAACGGAGAAATAGCTAAATTACTTGGCGATTGTTACTCGATAAGCCTTCAATATAAACGGGCCCTTGAAATGTATTTGTTTGCTCACGGTATTGATGCAAATGATGAAGAAATTCTCATACGTCTCATACGAATAAATTTTGTCCTTGGAAAAGATAAAAAGGCAATGTCTTACCTCAATGCCATTTCAATCGACTTTTTAAAAGATGAATTAAGTATTCAAGAACTCACCAAACTATTTATTGATACAAACCAGTATTCACATGCAAAAACATATCTTCAAAAAGTAATTGATGAAGATCCCTACAACTATAGTGCATGGTATTTTATGGGCTTGGTTTATCAAAGACAAGATAAAAACAAAAAGGCTATTGATGCCTATGAATATTGCATTGCAATAGATGACCACAATACCATGGGACACTTGGGCAAAGGGAATTGCCTAATGGAATTAGGCGACTACAAAGAAGCTATCAAATCATTAAAGTCCTCTTTGGATAATGATGAGACAGATGCTGAGGTACTTTGCAATATTGCCGAATGCTACGAAAATCTAAAAGATGATAATGCCGCCAAATACCATTTCCAAAAGTCATTAAAAATCAACCCTAATTTATCCGATGCGTATTTTGGAATAGCATGTATATACAAACGAAATAATCAATGGAAAGATGCTGAGAGAAATCTCTTAAAAGCAATAGACATTGACCGCTATGAGGTAATTTATCTTATCGAATTAGCCGAAATATTCTTAATCCAAGAAAATAAAGAAAAATGCTACCAGTATTATGCTCAAGCACAACAAATTGATCATGATACGATAGAAATTCTTTTGGACTACGCTCATGCTAAATTTGAACTTGGTGATCTGGAAGATGCTGTTCAACTCTTGATGGACAACATCGAAAACCATGATAAAGATTCAAGGATATTTTATCGAATAGCTTCTTATATTTTCACACTAGGCGAATTTGAAAAAGGCTATAATTTCTTGCATGCTGGATTAAAACTAAACCCAAAAGAATATATTCTATTATATGAGTTTGCTCCATTTTTAGAAAACAACCAAAACATAACAAATATCATCGATATATACATCAACTAAAACTTATGATTAACCCCGACTTCAATCTAAAAAATATACCAAATCGTCCATCTAAACCAAGAAATAACGGTCTTACAATGGTGATGGATAAAGGGCTAAGTTGTAGACAAGCCGAAGATTTCTTGGAAGTTGCAGCAGACAAAACTGACATCATCAAGCTGGGATTTGGGACAAGTACTGTTACCCCATCGCTTAGCCGAAAACTAGAAATTTATCAAGAAGCAGACATTCCTGTTTATTTCGGTGGTACTCTGTTTGAAGCTTATGTTATTCGAAATCAATTCGATGATTATAAACGACTACTCGATAAATATAAAATTACTCATGCCGAGGTGTCTGACGGAAGTATGGAAATTAGCGAGGATCAAAAATGTGAATATATCAGTTCACTTGCCAAAGATTTTACCGTATTAAGTGAAGTTGGAAGTAAAGATGCCGAAAAAATAATTCCTCCTTACAAATGGATTGCCATGATGAAAGCTGAAATTGCAGCCGGTGCATGGAAAGTCATAGCAGAGGCACGTGAAAGTGGTACGGTAGGGATATTCAGAAATTCTGGCGAGATTCGTTCTGGGCTTATTGAGGAGATATTGCAACATATACCACTGGACACCATTCTTTGGGAGGCACCACAAAAAGTTCAGCAAGTTTGGTTTTTAACGCTTTATGGACACAACGTCAATCTCGGGAATATTGCACCTCACGAGTTAATTCCACTTGAAACACTAAGATTGGGATTAAGAGGTGATACATTCAGTCACTGGCTTTAGTAGCTCAATTCACTCCACAATTGGACGCCTAATTAGTGTAAAATCGATAGGCGTAGTCTTGTTTTCATCAGGTCCTTTATAGGCTATTGTTACAATATATGTCCCGCTTGAGGGCACTCTAAATTGGAGTTGATTGGTCTTACTTTTATATCCCTCTCCTGCAATTGGTTTCATTTGAATATCAAAAACTTTCACATAAGTTTCGATTCCTGATTCATTGATTATTGCACTAAATATGTAGTCGTACCCTCTTTCAGCTGGAAATTCATACTGATAAGTACTTTGATTTTTTAATTCCAATTGCTGTGATCTCACATATTTCCATTGAACATTTGGATTAATCTCTAATACTTGTGCCTGAAGTGACTCCATGCAACAAATCAAACAAAAGAATAAAATTAATGCTTTTTTTGATTTTGAATTAATGATTTGACTCATTTCTTTTTTCTTTGTTTTTAAGACGATTAAGTTGTTCTAATCGTTGCCTAAAATCTGCACAAATTGCAAAAATGTCATGGGAATACTGACTAAATGGGTGCTTAACAAAATCTTGATTATTCATGATTTGTTAAAATTAATTGAAATTTTCAATTAGATCGAATGTAGTCGCTTAATTGTTTATAAATTTCTTTTAGCCTAGGATCTTCCAACATATCTATGTGCTTTTGCATGATAGCCGTGTCACCACGCTTTGCCGGTCCAGTTTGCCAGCTTTCGGGTTTGCCATCAGCTAGTCGGTTAGCCGTTTCTTTTATTATTGGAATTAAATTCTGAAAATCCAAAGACTCATCCTCTAAATATTTATGCGATAACGTGTACATGAGATTGGTGAAGTTATTTGCAAAAACAGCGGCCAAATGATACTTCTCGCGTTCAACAGAACTAACCTCACTTATTTTATTAGAAATCGTATCCGCCAAATTCATTAGGTTTTCTATTACGTTAGTAGAATTTCCCTCAATGAAAATGGGTACATCCAAAAAGTCAATATATTTTTCCTTTCGAAGACTTTGCAATGGGTAAAAAACTCCAAAGTTTGGAGCATAACCTGAAATTACGTCCATAGAAACAGGTCCTGAGGTGTGACAAATTATTGGTTTTAGTCCCTTTGGCAACTCTTCTAAAACATTAAAATAAGACTCATCATTTACACATATAATTATAAAATCTGCATTTAAATCTACTGAAGAAATCGAATTGCCATAATACGCTCCAAAGCAGTTTGCTAGTTGTTTTGCCCGCTCAGAATTAGCACTAATTACTTGAAGTATATCGTGGCCTGCACGATCAAATGCGTGTGCTAGATTAGTAGCGACATTACCACTGCCTATAATTGAAATTTTACGTCCCACGTTTTAGTTCTAATCTATTCCATGTTGCTATACCAAAACCAACAACCATCAGGACAGTTCCTAACCACAATAGATTAATGTATGGAAAGACAATCCCTTTCATGACTATAAATTTCGGTTGAGGTGAAGTTTCGGCTATTTCCAGGATAGCTTCAGGTTGATCATTATCTGTTGGTCTGATCTCGAAACCGAATCGCAAACCTGCTTCTGCTACTTCTTCTCTAATGCTAAAATATGTATTTGAATTAATTCCAAAAATTGGTGATGCCGTTAGCTCGTTATTCCCCTGTTTTATGGTTAATAACGCTTTGGCTAAAGTTGTATTTTTAAGGCCAATAGACTCCCCGTTGCTTTGTTCAACACCCGTAAAAATCACTGTTCCGTTGACAGTCTGAATGCTATCTCCTTTTTTGATTGGATACTCTTTAACATTTTTCCAATCTATACTATCTGAAATTTGCTTAGGTAACGAAGTGATGTGAGTATAAACGTCATAAGTCAAGTAGTGCCTTGTATCTGGATTAGGCAATATCCCCCCCATATCTTCATTTATTTGAGTATTGGGTAGCAATGTAAATGATTCTTTTCCATCAATAGATTGATAGTTTACTTTAAAATAAATATCATCGCCACTTACACTATCCCCTTGATAAGTAACCATATAATCTCCCAAACGAGTAGGTTCATTTTTGATTAGTAGCATATTCTCACGACGTGCTTTCTCGTCAAAATTCCCCATTTGACCACTAAAATCTGCCGTAATCACTTGTTTTTTAGCACTTGAAACCAAAACACCCAACAACATCAATCCAAACCCAATATGAGCAATAGACGACCCAGACATCCGAATTGATCGTACATAGAAAATGATATAAGCCATATTACCAACCAAGGCATAAAAGCCGGCTAGCATAAGTACGATAAACATGGGATTTGATATTTCAAATAAAAATATTCCACCGACTGTAAAAATGACTGACACCAATAGCGTAATTAAAATTTCTTTAATTAGCTTCCCTGTATTGGGTGTATTCTTATATCTAAAAAACTGAGTAATGGCCATGAGCATTGCAATTACAATTGCTATTGGCATTTGATACATATTGTAGTAACCTACTACATCTTCAGGTGGAACCATATTGGTTCCGAAAATCTTATTGAATACTGGTTTAGAGGTGCCTACCAAAACTTGTAAAGCGGATAAAACTAACATTAAAGATCCGATAAACATCCAAAATTCTCTACCTAAAATATTATCCTCACTAGCATGATTTTTAATGTTTTTATTAAGGTTCAATACGAACCAACCTAACCCTAGAATGGACAATATTAACAAAGGGTAAAAACTAATTTTTGTATAAAATGGTAGTGCTAAAACTAATATGCTAACAGGTATAATGATATACCATCTCTTCGATGCACTTTCTGTAACAGCAATAATGGGTAACCAAATAAATAGTACTACAAACTGCATTAATTGACCAGCTAAACCCAAATCTGTAAATGAATGAACAGATGTTTCACCAAGAACACCGCTACGAGTAAGGAAAGTGGCATATAACACCATGATGTAGGAAGAAATAACCAACGTATAAGAAGCTATAGTTGAACTATTAGTTACCTTTTTGATTAGCATTAAATGAATACCCGAAATTAATAATAACCACGGAACAAGGGAAGCATTTTCAACAGGATCCCAAGCCCAATAACCACCAAAACTTAACGATTCATAAGCCCAAAAGCCACCCATAATGATACCCGCTCCTAATATCATTCCACCAGCTAGTGCCCATGGCAATGCAGGTTTTATCCAAGACCTGTACTCTTTTTTGAATAAGGATGTTACAGCAAAAGCAAACGGAACAATAGTAAGTGCAAAACCTAAAAACAGTGTTGGGGGATGAATCACCATCCAATAATTTTGTAATAGCGGATTAAGTCCTGTTCCATCTACCAAATTATCTAAATAATTTGGCATTGAGAAAATAGGTGCTTGCATCTTATCTCTCAAAAGCTCAAATGGGCTACTCCCAAGTTTATATACACCCAATACGTCAACTCCTAATATCATTGCTGTCAGCACAACCTGCGATAGAGCCATGATCGCCAAAACCCCACGTTCCCACTTTTTAGCTGTTAATATGAGTACTACTCCCAAAAGGGCATTCCAAACCATCCATAGTAAAAAACTCCCTTCTTGACCTTCCCAGAAACAAGAAACCATATAACGCAATGGCAACGAATTACTACTATGCTCATAGGCATAGGCATATTCATAATAGTGTCCTTGTATAATTACAAATAGTGTTATGAATATTCCTAAAACAGCGAGTGTGTGCGTTGCAAAAAAAGTTCTACCTAAGATTAAGTTTGATGAGGATTTGGTATAAAAAATTGCACTTAATAATGCACTTACGAAAGCAACAACCACAAAAAAATGGCCGAGGTTACCGAGAATTAAATTTTCTCCAACAAATGTTATTAACTGCATACAGTATTAAGACGATTGGATAGAATTATTGTTTTGTTCATCCTTATATTTTGATGGACATTTCGGCATAACTTTAGATGCACGAAACACTTTGCCATCTGATCGACCATACATATTAACTGTCTCTGCTCGTTCAAAATCTTGCTGCTTCGGATTTGTTGACACAACTTTTCGGATATCGCCATTTTTATCTTTTAGATAAAAGCTAAAATAATTTGGATCAATACGTGGGTCATACTCCATAGGTTTGTCTTTGATAAGAAAACCGGTAATGTGATAAGTCTCATTTGGGTTAGCGTCCGCCTCCACAAATGTCGAACTCTTTTCAGCACCAGAATAGGTGCTCATGATAGCAGCAATTGCAACTGCTAGCATAATTAAAAGTATGATGACTCTAGGTTTCATTTTGATTCTTCTCTAGCTTGGATATCTTTTGATCTAATCGTATCAAATATCCTACCAACAATAAAAATATAATTACGAGGATAGCAACAACTACATAAATTTTTTGATTTTGATAAAAAAAATCATCCAATGATGTTGGGTTGTCTGCCAATGCTGTCAAACTAAACAACATGATAATCCAGCTATATTTCCTCATATCTTCTTTTAATTTCTGTAAGTCTATATTTCAAAGTAGCTATCCACACCCCAAGCAAAATCCAACCTAGACTCGCAAGATAAAAAACCTTACGTAGATTATTGTCCAAATCCAAAGAACTAAATCCAATAGTGTCACCACTAGCTGGATGAAGACTAGTCTCGGCCATTCTAGGATAAATGATAATAAGAACAATGTAAATCGGAAATGCGAAGAGATTGTACACGGCAGATATTTTAGCTCGTTGTATCTCGTCTTCAAGACTATTTCTTAATATATAATACGCTAGATAAATTAGCATACCTATTGCAGCTCCATTTAGTTTAGCGTCTTCTACCCACCATGTACCCCAAGTGAATCTTGCCCAAAAAGAACCTGTAACTAGTCCCATCAAACCAAAAAGAATACTCACCTTAACAAAACTTCCAGATAAGTTATCAAATCTTAAATCACCCTTTGACAAATACTTGATACTATAAACATAGGATGTCATTAATAAAATAATCATTGTAAACCACATTGGAACGTGGTAATAAAGATTACGAATGGTTTTTGCAAGAATACCTATATCATCTGGTGCAGGCATAAGAAACCCACCAACTATAGCATATACTATACAAATGATTGACAATATTTTCCACCAAGATTTTCTCACACTATAAGGTAATACAAAGATAATTTTTTAATACAAATATGCCCAGATTCTGATAAGTATATATATTCACTTAAAAGTGACTTCTAATCGAATTTCCCATCCTTTTTTCTTTTCATAAAATCCTTTCGTCTTAACATAAAGTAACGAAAAAATGCAAACAAACTAAGTCCAGAAAAAAGATAGACCGTATTCATGTCCTTATTAGTTGAGGTGAAACTACTATAGGCCTCAAAGAAGCAAACCGCTCCAACTATCATCCATATAATCTGTAAAATTCGAGGCAGTCTTTTCATATTTCAAATATATACTTACTCCACCGTTGATTGATCTTCATTTAGGTAAACAATACCCGTAACACGTGAGAATTTATAATTCAAAAAACTCTCATCACTCTCAAACCCCTCTGCTGAAATAATCTTTTCATCCCTAATCTTTACTCGTACAGGTTTTTTTGATGTCACCCTTCTTGCCTTTTTATCCCAAATTAATTCGTCAGTTTTAATTTCCTCACCATTTCTATTCACAACTCTGACACTATCTCTAATTTCTATTTTATCCTCTTCTTCATAATGCATGGCATATTTGGAATTTAAGGTGCTTGTTGTGTCTCCCATGGCGTCAAAAAATGTAGCTGAAACGCCATTAGGCATTTCCATACGTGGATTTTTTTTGTCGGGGAATCTTTTTAAAACTGGTGCTTTAATAGTTGCTCTTAATTTGGCAGAATCTGTATAAGTTATAAAGACATTCTCAGCCACTTCAACGCTCAAACTATCAATTTCCTGATTGATTTGATTTAATTCATCTACAGTATGATTGGGTTTGCAAGCAAATAAAAAAGCGATGACTAATAAGGCCATCGCTTTTTGTATATGATTTTTAAATCTCATCAATGTGACTATCCTCCAATAGTTCTTACTATCGTTGATTCACCAATCCAACACCCAACAGTGTAGGTGTCACCATTATTAATATTTTTGAAAAACGCATCTTCTTTTCCTGGGAAATAGGCCGAATATTTAGAAATTTTAGCGTTAGCTGCTTCGGCTACAGAGGGATCAACACTTCTAGCTTTTAAATATTTATCTACCGCAACTAAATAAACTCCTCCTCTACCCAAATCGCCCGTACCGCAACTACTTGCACTCGCAGCATAAGCATCCCCAATTAAGAGATATGCCTCACCGCTATTACTATTTATGGCAAGAGCTTTTCTAGCGTAGTCTCGAGTTGACGAATATTTACCTGAATTTTTTGCAGTCTTAGCTAACTTGATCCAAATATTAAACTTATCCTCATCTGATTCTGATAATTCTGCAGCTTTTAAGTAATATTCCATGGATTTAGAATCATCTCCTTTTTTCCCAAATGCTTTAGCTAATGACATTGCTGCATTTACATTTGGCTCAAGCTCAAATAACGCTTCAGCACATTGAAAGTAAAACTGCTGTCCTTCACAACCGCCTCTGTCCAAAAGCTTTACGGTTGAGGCCAACCAGGAAGAATTCCCTTTGTTTTCCTCAAAATAAGGCTGTTTCAACTCCGTTAACTTGTCACAGTCCAGATAAGGCTTGAGCATACCAATTATAGCATTTTGCGTTTTCACCCACTTATCTCCCTTCAATGAATCCTTGACAGATAGTCCGGATGCTGTGTATTTGGCAATATTAGCATCTATGATAGGAGTAACTTGATCAAGGATTATAAACAGACTATCTAAAGTTAGTTTATTCTTCTTGTATTGTTTTACACCGGCATATACATAATCAGAAGGAACATCATAACTTGTTTTATCACCTTGGATTCGAACCGACTCATCAAATAAAGAGAGTGCTATATCCCTATTTTTGGGCTGTAATTTTGACATATCGTCTGCCCATTTTCCTTTGACATATCCCTCATCACCAAAAAATTCAATTCTTTTTTGATGACAAAGCAATAATGTATCTACCAAACCACTGAATCTTGGTTTGTATGTAGAATCTCTTAATGTTTTTTTAATAATGTAGGGACCAGAATATGTTATTCTTTTTTGAATACATGGAGCATTTTGAAATAGATACATCCAGTAAGGAAAAGCTTCTACATACTTTTTTTCTTGGTAATACTGATTAAATAAGGAGAGTTTTCTTGCTGTTTCTGCACTATCATTACCCCATTTATTATCACAGGGGTTTGAAGACACACTAGCTGGAACTTCCTCAGCTTGAGCGAACAATCCAACAGTTAAAACCATGCTTGCAATAAGCATACACTTGTTTATAAAATTCATTTTTATCGATATTTTCTTTTTGTAAACCATTTATCGTTTAAATTTAAACCTAATCCTATTTTGAAATAATCTTCTTGTATAAAGTCGTTTGTATTAGTTCCTCGTTTAACATATTCTGCCGAAATATTTACTCGACTCACTACAGGTACTTTTTCTTCTTCCAATCGAACAGACTTAACTACAGGCAACCCTAATCCAAAACTTATGCCAAACTCCCGAAATGTGTATGAACCAAAATCATAGTACA
The DNA here is from genome assembly GCA_016779945.1 of Bacteroidia bacterium. Taxonomy (GTDB): domain Bacteria; phylum Bacteroidota; class Bacteroidia; order NS11-12g; family UBA9320; genus UBA9320. The sequence goes on from JADHMR010000052.1 coordinate 13,172, forward strand.
AGTCTTCATATCTTCCCCCAATACTGTATCTAACGTGTTTAAAAAAAGAACCTCTTTCACCATAATTTGGTGATGGTATAAATGAAAACCCAGCGGAAAACCGAGTATTATCCTCAAAAGCTGAAGATGTCACCCGATTCTCAATAGAAGAAAATAAAATTTGTTCTGCTTCTAACGATAACGTCCATTTGTCTCCTTTACTTAAGGTGTAGCCTATTGCTATCCCCAACGGTTTGTTAACTGTATCTTTTTTAAAATCCTCAAAAATTAAGGTGTCAATAGCAGTTATATTGCCAAAATCAAAGCTTCTCCCATAGAAGGTCTCGGCATATCGGTATCCATCACCATAAAGTTTAGAATTATTTCGAAAAACTAAACCTAATGTATGGCTAATTTTATTTTCATTTTTCTTTCCAGCTTGCATATAATACTGGACGCCTAAATCAAAATCTAATCCTCTGTAGGCATAGAATGTCTCATCACTGAAACTATATACCTGGTCGGAATTGGGGTATACGCGGTATTTCCTAGACTGAATATTTCCAAAGTTTATATTTAAGTTAGCACCTAGGCTTAAATTTTTAACCAATTCGACACCATAGCCAACATAGAGACAATTAATCCCTCCAGAACCATTGTAGAGGTTAAAATATGAAGGTGTATCAGTATTAACCGTGTTTTTGATTTCGTAACCTACATCACTGTATTGATTTACCCCGAAACTAAAACCCATTGATTTTTTTGTTGATAAAGGAAAAGCCATTGCAAAATGACTAAAATTACCTGAACTTGTCCTTGATTCAGTTTTTTGGTCAGCTATTTTCCCAAAATTCAAACCAGCACCGGCATTATATACCGTAAATTTGATATTTGAGTAACTAGCTGGATTTGAAAAAGAAAAATTGTTCTGATCCCTCAAAGCTATTGATGTTCCTCCAGCACCATGATGTTGAGTAAAACCACCATATTTAAGTTCTCCAATACCAAAAATACTGTAGGGTGAACTCGTAGTAGTTTGTGCATTTGCAAAAAACGGAAAAAGCATAATCATCAGGACACACTTTTTCAATATTTTATGCATGGTTTTGTATGATATAATTGAGACCTTCAAGGACTAAATTTGGGCGTGCGAATATCTCATTTTTGACGACTTTATCAAAATGTAAACTGTTTTCATTACAAAAAACTATTTTTAGTGAATCATACGACTGATTTTGTTCATTAATATACCCCATAATCTCATGACGGATCGACTGACTAACTCCAACTTGAATGGACTCTTCAGTTGACTTCCCAGGAAATTTTTTGGATTCGTCCATTTTTACAAGGGGCAAGCCAGCAGTGTACTCCCGTATTGCTCGTAAACGAATAGCTGATCCTGCAGAAATCATCCCTCCAAGAAACCGATTCTTATTTAATAAATCCAGTGTAATGCAAGTTCCAATATCTATAATCAACCATGATGAATCAGCATCCATATAGTAAGCTCCAACTGCAGCTGCTATTCTATCTGGACCCAATGTTTCAGGTGTATTATAAATTAATTCAAGTGGGATTGGGCTCTCATGACTCAAGTAGTGCTCATTAGATAATAATCTTTCAAGTTCTGGGTTTAATCCAGTTTTGGACACGAGTACTTGTACATTTTCATCAAAAATATCGGCGAAATGTTGGTGCGTAAATGGCTTAATATATTCTGTCATTTGTCCGTCTATGAAAACCCCTGCTTTCG
>JADHMR010000053.1 GCA_016779945.1 Bacteroidia bacterium
CAAATTAGATGAAAGCATGTATCAAGATTTATTGAGCTTTTATCAAAAAGACAAACTCGCAAAAGAAGAATCTCAGCAATTGGAAATTAACATCCGAAAAGATGCTCAATCACAAGCAATAAAGGAAACTAAAAAACCTGAACCGCCCAAAGTTGAAGTTGCACCTGAGCCTACTATTTTTATAAAAGACACTGCTCTTGGGTCAAAGAATGCTGTTGAAGAAAAAAAGCCTGAGACAATCACAAAAGCAGAAGAACCTAAGGAAATAGTCCCAACTACTCCTGTAGAAAAAGATAAAAATACGCTCAAAGTTGTCGGTAAAATTGACATTAAAAAGCCAACGAAACCTACTAGAGAAAATAAACCAAAACCAGAGGTTAAACCAACTCCAAATGTTGATGTTGAGGTCAAAAAAGAACAGGAAAAAACTGAACCAAAAGAGATTGTAGAAAAAACAGAATACAAAAAACTTGAAGGTACTAAAGTTTTAGGTAAAGTAGAAATAAAGCCTCCTGTTAAACGAACTAAAACTCCGCCAAAAGCAAAAGACGAACCCAAGAAAAAACGGAAAAGAATACGTGGTGAAAAAATTACTGCAGACAAATACCGTTCGGACAGACAAAATAAACAAGGAGCAAACACCAATAAAGCTGAAGTTTCTGAAAAAGAAATCCAAGACAAAATTAAAAAAACACTTGCTCAGATGTCTTCGGGTAAACAAGCCCCATCTCACGGAGGTAAAGTAAGACAGAAAGCCCGAAAGTTTAGAAGGCAAGAACACAAAAAGAAGTGGGAAGAAAAACAACTGCAAGACATAATTGAAAGTAAAATATTAGATGTGACAGAATTTGTTACTGCTAATGACCTTTCTAATATGATGGATGTCAGTGTTAATGAGATTATTGGTGCTTGTTTTTCATTGGGAATGATGGTGTCTATTAACCAGCGATTAGATGCTGAAACTATTCAAATTGTGGCAGAGGAGTTTGGTTATGAAATAAATTTTGTGGACGCAGATGAAACCATTGAGATAGAGGAAGAAGAAGATAACCCTGAAGACCTCAAACCTAGACACCCAATTGTTACAGTAATGGGTCACGTTGACCATGGTAAAACATCTTTATTAGACCATATCCGAAATGCCAACGTGATTGCTGGTGAAGCAGGAGGGATCACCCAACACGTAGCTGCCTACGAGGTAGAGCTAAAAAATGGGAATCGAATGACATTCATTGACACTCCAGGTCACGAAGCCTTTACAGCAATGCGTGCACGTGGAGCTCAAGTTACAGATATTGCAATTATTGTTATTGCTGCAGATGATGCAGTGATGCCTCAAACAAAAGAAGCAATTAGCCACGCACAAGCCGCTAATGTTCCTATAGTTTTTGCATTTAATAAGATTGATAAGGATGGAGCTAACCCCGATAGAGTGAGAGAGGCACTATCTGCAATGAATATTTTAGTAGAAGAATGGGGAGGCAAATACCAAACTGCAGAAATATCTGCAAAAAATGGCGTTAATATCGATGAGCTTTTGGAGAAAGTTGCTCTTGAAGCTGAGATGCTAGAACTTAAAGCTAACCCAGATAAAAATGCAAAAGGAGGTGTCCTCGAAGCTAAAATTGAAAAAGGCAGAGGTGTAGTAGCATCAATGCTAGTTCAAGAAGGCGTCCTTCGTGTTGGCGATGCAGTAGTTGCTGGACAACATTATGCTAGGGTTAAAGCAATGTTCAATGAGCGTGGCCAAAATGTTAAAGAAGCTGGACCAGCATCACCTATTTCTATACTTGGCTTCTCTGCTGCTCCTGCTGCTGGAGAAACTTTCCAAGTTATGATAGATGAATCTACCGCCAAAGAAATTGCAAACAAACGTGAGCAATTACAACGTGAGCAAGACATTCGATCTACATCTGTGCTCACATTGGATACTATTGGAAAACGACTAGCTATAGGAAACTTCCAAGAATTAAAATTAATTATTAAAGCTGATGTGGACGGAAGTTCTGAAGCTCTCTCGGACTCGTTAATGAAATTGTCTACTGAAGAAATTGAAGTGAAAATCATTCAAAAATCAGTTGGACCTATAACCGATAACGACATCCTACTAGCTAAAGCATCAGATGCTATTGTCATTGGTTTCCAAGTTAGACCAATGCCATCTGCTCGAAAACTTGCAGAATCAGAAGGCGTTGAGATTAAGCAATATAGCATCATTTATAAAGCCATTGAAGAAATTAAAGCTGCAATGGAAGGCATGCTTGTTCCTGACTTAGAAGAAGAAATTACAGGTACCGCAGAAGTTCGAGAAATATTTAAAATTTCTAAGGTTGGTATAATTGCAGGTTGTATGCAAACCGAAGGTAAAATGTACAGAGACAATAAAGTTCGCCTAATTAGAGACGGCGTTGTTGTTTATACTGGCGAAATAGAAGCCCTCAAGCGTTTCAAAGATGACGTCAAAGAAGTTGCAAAAGGTTTTGAATGTGGTATCCAAATTCGAAACTGTAATGATCTCCAAGAATTTGATTTAATCGAAGGTTACAGGGAAGTTGAAGTAGCTAGGAAACTTAAATAATTATTCCTTTTCTATGATTTGTTGGTTTTCAATCGCATAAACCACATCACATATTTTCAGTTCTTCTTTATTGTGAGTAACAAATAAAGCAGTCTTTCCCTCCTCTTTTAGTGATTGCATTGTTTTCAAAACTTCATTTTTACTCTCTTCATCAAGATTATTTGAGATTTCGTCAAAAAGAAAAATTTCTGAATCCTTATATAACGCTCTGGCAATTGCAATTCGCTGACGTTGACCACCACTTATTTTACCCCCCAATTCTCCAATAGAAGTATAAATACCATTGGGCAAACTATCAACCCAACGATATAAATTAACCCGCTTTAGACACGTATTTACCTTATCTAAATTGGGATTATCGTCTGCAAAAGAGATGTTGGTTAAGATACTCTCATTTAACATGAAAATATCCTGATTAACATAAGAAAATAAATAGCGGTAAGCTGTCAGATTTGATGAATCAATTTCAACTCCGTCTATCTTCAACTCCCCATTTTTGGTGGGTAATAATGACGAAACTATATGAAGTAATGTTGATTTGCCCGAACCACTACTACCCAGAAAACCGATAAATTGTCCTTTTGGAATTTGTAATGATACGGCCCTCAATACAGGATCGCGATCTGGGTAAGAAAAGTCAGCTTTACTTAGCTCAATAGTCCGATTAAAGGCTAATTGAGTCTGCCGTTTAGCTATTTCCTTATTCGCCTTACTAGCAATCAAATAATCCAGCACATGGCTTCTCGAAGCCAAGTTATTAGAAGAGGTTATAATCCGATTAATACTTGGAAGAATCCTAAAGGAGACAGCCGCGTAAATTGATATATAAGCTACAATCGTAGGAATCTGCATCCCGCTATAAATCCCATAAATGATTACACAAAGCAGACCAGCAATGGCAATTACCTCATAAGTTCTCACTGGGATATAATTAGATTTCAGATAGATACTACTTTTCAAATCATACATTTGATTTCTAACTGATTGATAATTTTTATAAAAATAAGACTCCCTATTCCAAAGCTTCACAGACGATATTCCACGCGTTAAGTAATTTACATTTTCATAAATTTTAGGAGCTAATTCGTGTTCTTGTTTGCTTATTTTCTCAATACTTTTTTTATTAAAATAAATTAACAAACCTGCTGTAGGGACAAGGACAATAAACAGAAATAAAAATAGCCACGGTTGAAAAACCAATACCATCCCAAATAATATGGTTACAATAAACCACTCCGATATAAATAATATGCTTGATAATAAAATACTCTCCGAAAAATTTAATGTTGCTCCTATGACATCGTTCAATATCCGATTAGAGTCATTTGAACTAAAATAAATTAAATCACTACCAACTAAGTCTCGGTAATAATCATCTGTAATCTGTGCATTTATCTCAAAGGAATTCTTAATCTGAATCTTGCTAATCTGAACGAGTATTATATTTTTTATGACATATAATAGAAATAGACCCCCAGTTAAAAACAAAATAAATAACTCGAGGCTTTCAATTTTTAGTGCATGATACAAGTAGTTTGTAAACTGAAACTTACCAATAAAATTTGGATCAAATATTGCCAGGATTGTGTACAAAAGTAAAGTCACTCCAATTAGCTCCAAAAACGCACTTATAAGACTAAAAAAAAGCATCAATACATACTTCTTAATAGAATTTTTATCCATCAAGTAACTGAATTTTTGTTTGACTTCAATAATGAACTAATCCTATCATAATATGTAGTCTAGTAGCTCTAACTCTATAATTATAGGCGTGTAGCCAGGAATACTTGGGTTACCTAAGGCACCAAAAGCAAAATCTGACGGCACAATAGCACGAATACTTTCACCCTTTGATAACTTATTTGCTAAAAAACGAATACCTGAAATAACCCCTTGGTCTGACGAATCATAAATAAATGGTTCATCGTCTTTTGTATAATAAACAACTTGACCATTTATTTTTTTTAAGACATATTTTATTTTGGCTTTGTTATACTTCACAGGCTGGTTATTTACAACCTTGAGTTTTTCGTAGTAAATGAGTGTAGAAGAATCAAATGTTCCATTCCAACGCTGTTTTTTTATGAATTGATCCATTTGATTTCGCTCAAATGCTTTTTTGTATGCAATGTGTTCTATGTCGTTGAGCTTATCCCTCATCCATAGTGTTGTGGTCACAAAATCACTATCATTAAGATATGTGGGTACACTACCATTTAAAGCATTATAAAAATGTTCAGCCCTGAGTTTAAATTGAATACTGTCTGCTTCACATGTAGAACCTAATAATTGGATAAACGTAGCCGAGGTATCTGTATTCAAACGATGAATTTCAATTTTTCTTCCCAAAGCACGCGTGTCTAAATATATTGAGTCATCAGCATTTTGTGCCTTTATGTCAAGTAACCAATGGTTTTTAGCTTCAATACAAACAGAGTTACCTCTTTTATAAAAAACGTCACCTGATTGTTGAAAGTCATCTTTGTTACAAGAAATTATAAATAAAACTGATGTTAAAATTATGCTATAGAATCTCATAAAAACGCTCTATAGTTTTGTATGACTGATTTGAACTTATCAATAGTTTGCTCTAAACCATCTTGACTTGCACCTCCAGCAGCATTTTTGTGCCCTCCACCATTAAAATTTTCTGCACTGAAAATATTACATGGAAAAGCATCTACACTTCTAAAACTCATTTTTACCAAAGGTCCTCTGTCAATTATTAACGCACTCATCTTTACTCCAGCAATACCCAGACCGTAATTCACAAAACCCTCTGTATCTCCTGTTACAATGTTAAATCGTTCAATTTCTTCAAGCGTCAAATAGCCTAAAGCAACTTTTCCCTCCTCTAAAATCTCCAATTTATTGGATAGCAAATGCCCCAAAAGCTGGAGCCGTTCTATTCTGTTTTGATCAAATAATGATCGATAAATTTTATCAGGTACTACCCCTAAATCCATTAAATCTGCTGCTGTTCTTATAGTTGTACTTGTAGTACTTGAAAACCGAAAAGAACCGGTGTCTGTGATCAAACCAGTATAAATACATTGACCTACTTTCTCATTCATCAAAGTAGAATCTAAATGTGTATTGATATATCGATAAATCAACTCACAGGTAGAACTTGCCCCAATTTCAACAAACCGTTCATTGTCAAAATCTTCAGGACTTTGGTGATGATCGATTAGGATAATTACAGCATTGCTCTCGCTAACCATTTCTCCCATTTGATTTATCCTGCTTAACGCATTAAAGTCCAGACAAAATATGTAATCTGCATTTTTAATTTCATTATCACAGGCTTGCATATCATCCGCATAAATTCGTACATCGTCATTTCCGGGCAACCAATTTAAATTGGAGGCATAATCTGTAGGAACAATCACACTTGAGTCTATCCCAGCATTCTTAAAATAGTTATATAAACCCAAAGTTGAGCCCATTGCGTCACCGTCAGGTTTATGGTGAGCTGTTATAATGATTTTCCCAGAATGGTTTCTTAACTGATTGAGGTTATGGCGTATTGTATCTTGCACTGTTTTTATTTACAACAAAACTCGCAAAAAGAACGGGATATTTCTATTTTTGCCGTCCTTTTAAACAAAAAACCAAATGTCTAACATTACATTTACCATGATAAAACCAGATGCTGTTGCAAACAAACACACTGGAAAAATTATTGACGATATTATTGCTGGAGGCTTTTCAATCAAAGCAATGAAGTACATTCACCTTTCTAAAGAAAAGGCCGAAGCATTTTATGGCATCCATAGAGAACGTCCTTTTTTTGCTGACTTAGTATCATTCATGACTTCAGGACCAATTGTAGCTGCTGTATTAACAAAAGATAATGCGGTAACAGACTTTCGTGCACTAATTGGTGCAACAAATCCAGAAGAAGCTGCTGAAGGAACTATTCGCCAGAAGTATGCAAAATCTATTGACGCAAATGCTATTCATGGAAGTGATAGTGACGAAAATGCCGCAATAGAAGCATCATTTTTCTTCTCTGCATTTGAGATGTTTTAGCATCATTTAAGAGCATTTTCACCTAAACTTCAGTGTGATAAATTCGTATCAAACAACTGAAGATTTTTAATGAAAACACCATTACTCTTAAAAGATTAATAGTAAATTAGTAGCTTAATTAGAATAAGCTTGTCATTGTTTCGTTTAGAATGGACAAATCTGTGATAGTAAAGTAAACTTACCATGAAATTTAGAAATGCATTTTTTCTGCTCGGACCACTAGTTTTTGTAGCTTTTGGCTTCTATACCAAACATCAAGACCTTGGTGAAGATATTTTACTTCGTGCCATTAATGTAAATCTTCAAAATGCTCACTACGATCCTATAGCAATCGATGATGCTTTTTCAGAAAAAGCATTTCAACTTTACATTGACAATCTGGATGCTAACAAACGATTATTCCTTCAATCTGACATTGATGAACTAAACTATTTTAGAACAACAATAGACGACGAAATCATCAATGGAACATCCGTTTTTTTTGACAAATCCTTGGATATCATTAATCAAAGAACCGTTTTAACAGAACAGTATTTCGAAGAAATTTTAAATCAACCAATGGATTTTAGTAACGAAGAAATTGTCGACTTCGGAGATGAAATTCCATATACCAAAAGTGAAGAAGAATTGAAAGATCGCTGGAGAAAATACCTCAAGTATAGCGTACTTACTCGCCTACACGCAGATCTTCTAGCTCAAGAAAAATCAATTGAAAACAAGGATACTTCTTTTACGCCCAAATCAATGGACACACTGCAAGCAATTGCTAGAAGAAGTGTATTGAAGACACACAGAGATTGGTACAAAAGAATTAATAGACTTGATCGAAAAGACCGACTGGCTGTCTATGCAAATAGTATTACTACAGTCTATGATCCGCATACAAATTATTTTCCACCCGAGCAAAAAGAAGATTTTGACATTCAAATGTCTGGGCGACTAGAAGGCATCGGAGCTCAACTTCAAGAAAAAGATGGATATATAAAAATCACAAACATCATACCTGGCGGACCATCCTCGCTTCAGGGAGAGCTACAAGCTAATGACCTAATTCTAAAAGTAGCTCAAGAGGGCAAAGAACCTGTTGAAATTATTGATTGGAGAATAAGTGATGCCGTCAAAATTATTCGTGGACCAAAGGGGTCGAAAGTGACACTTACTGTTCGGAAACCAGATGGCAATGAAAAAGACATTACCATTACTCGAGATATCGTTGTTTTGGAAGAAACTTACGCCAAATCACTGATACTAAGTGACGAAGATAAAATCAAAGCAGGATATATTTACTTGCCGAGTTTTTATGCAGATTTTCAAAATCCTCAAGGAAGATTTAGCTGGAAGGATGTAAAAAAAGAAGTAGAAAAACTACGTGACGAAAAAGTAAAAGGAATTATCCTTGACTTGAGAAATAATGGAGGTGGCTCACTTGACGATGTCGTTAAAATGGGTGGATTATTCATCGACAAAGGGCCTATTGTTCAAGTAAAAGAAAAAGGAAGATCAGCTCAAATTCTTGAAGATCGATACGCAGGTGCAGAATGGGAAGGCCCATTAGTTATTATGGTAAATGAATTCAGTGCCTCAGCATCTGAAATTATGGCTGCTGCTATGCAAGATTATGATCGAGCTATTATAATCGGATCAAATTCTACACACGGTAAAGGTACCGTTCAACGATTTTTACCACTCAACCGAACCTTACGTAATAAAAACATTCCTGATATTGGAAGCATTAAACTTACTATACAAAAATTCTATCGAATCAATGGTGATGCTACCCAACTTAAAGGCGTTCGCTCTGACGTGATCGTTCCTGACAACTATATGTACCTAGAAACCGGTGAACAAGAACATGACTATCCACTTCCGTGGGACCAAATAAAAAGCTCTAACTACGATAAAAACAGCTACTCTATTTCTGATAAAATTATCAAAAAGAGTCAGTCCAGAGTTAATAAAAATAGCACCTTCAACCTTATCGAAGAAAACGCAAAACGTTGGGAAAAACAACGTGAAAATTCAACCTATCCGCTAAGTTTTTCAGCCTATTCAGAATATAAATTAAAAGAGAAAAAAGAGGGTGAAAAATTCAATATGATTGGTAAAGAAAAAATTGAGAATTTCAACGTTTCAAACCCAAGTATGGATACTGCAATTATCCAAGCAGAAGAATCTCGTATCAAACGAAATACTGACTGGATTAATGCCATCAATAAAAACCCATACATCTACGAAGCTCTTCAGATAATTGAAGATTTAAATTAATAGACTACTGCTCTTTCCTCCCGGGGACTGCATGCACACTCAATACGGCTTTTTTAGCATTTTTTACCTCTTTTGACCCCTTCTCAGCCCACAGTACTTTTCGGGCATGTTTGAGTGCCTCAGTGACATCAACTATCGGATGAGGGTACGAAGTTTTAATGTTAAATAAACTGCGTTCCATTTCGTTCACTTTCCATGGTTCATGAATATGATCCGTTGGGAAATCGATTAATTCAGGAATCCATTTTTTGATAAAAATACCCTCAGGATCGTGGTCTTTAGCTTGCTTTATTGGATTGTAAATTCTAATAGTATTTATACCTGTTACAGAAGCTTGCATTTGAAACTGAGGATAATGAATGCCCGGTTCGAAATCTGTAAATTGTCTAGCAAGGTATTGAATACCATCGTCCCAATTTTGAAGTAACACGTGCGTTAAAAAAGAGACTAACATTGCCCGCATTCGAAAATTTAGATAACCCGTCTTAATCACACATCGCATACAGGCATCAACAAGAGGTATTCCCGTATTCCCCTCTTCCCAACTTTTAATGTAAGCACTATTTGATTCTCGCCGCAATGATACATACCCCTTATTTTGAGGAAGAAACTCCATTTCTATTTCCTGTTCAAACTTCTGAATAAAATGACAATGCCATCTTAGTCTTGATAAAAAAGCATTTAAATTTCTTTTGTTTCCACTTGCTTTTGCTTGATAACCAGCTTGATAAACTTTACGTATACTTATATTTCCCCAAGCTATGTGTGCAGATAATCTACTGCAAGAAGTCCTGCTTTCCGTTGGTTTTGATATGTGGTAGGAATACTTTTTACTCCTATTCCAGATAAAATCTTCAAGTACATCCAATGCAGATTCTTCACCCCCTTGCTGAAAATTACTATCATTCTCCAAATTCATAAAGTAATTAGGTTTGAACTTTTCAGATTTGAATATTACAGTTTTTAATTGTTTTAAATCCAATCTTGTTTCAGAACTGTGCATGAAAGCATACCAATTCTTAACCCAATTATTCCTATTTTTTATCCCTCTTACAACTCCATTTTGTTGAAATTCAGTCCATGAAATTTTTTCGCTATCAACCCACTTTTTTAATCTCTTGTCAATAGAATACGAAAAACCCAGTCCTGTTTCTTGATGAGAGTAGATGTTTTTAATGTGGAATTTTGAATGAATATTTTTAAATATTTCAAGTGTATCGCCCTCTAAAACCGTCAATTTTTGACCGTGAACCTTCAGCTGTTTAGCCATATTTTTCAGACTGTCTTTTACAAACTGCCAGTGTCGATTGGAATAATGAGGATTATGAATGTACTCAAAATCTAGTATATATAGCAATACAATAGGCAAATCCTGATCTATCGAAAACGATAAGGGCTCATGATCTTTGAGTCGAAGATCTCTCTTAAACCATACAATATTTACTTCTTGTCTAACCAAAAGTAAAATTAAAACACAATACCTAAAACAATGTTCACCTGAACTAAATCACGAAAAGCACGTTATTATGAATATGATCAAACGCATACTTATAGTTGGAGGGAATTCCGGAATTGGTGAAAAACTAAACAAACTATTACAAGAAGAGGGAAATGAAACTATTCTAATGAGTAGAAGTCAAGGTGGAGTTGACATCCAAGAGGATGAACCTAGTTTTCCAGAAATTGAAGGAGCAATTGATGCACTGGTTTATTGTCCGGGAAGTATCAATCTAAAGCCATTTAGAGGTTTGAAATTAGCCGATTTTCAACACGATTTAACCATAAATTATTTAGGTGCTGTAAAAACTATAAAAAAATATTTGCCCAACCTAAAAGAATCAGAACATGCAAGTATTACGCTTTTTAGCACTGTTGCAGTCCAAAAAGGAATGCATTTTCATAGCAGTATCGCTGGTGCAAAAGGTGCTGTAGAAGGATTAACGCGAGCATTAGCTGCGGAGTTAGCCCCAAAAATTAGAGTAAACTGTATTGCTCCAAGCCTTACAGACACCCCTATGGCTGAAAAACTTTTAAGAAATGAAAAACAAAGAGAAGGAGCTAAACAGAGACATCCTCTCAAATCGATTGGAGCGTCCAGCGATATAGCACACATGGCTCAATTCTTAATAAGTGATAAAGCCCAATGGATTAGCGGACAAATTATGGGTATAGATGGTGGAATGAGTAGTTTATCCAACGGATAAGACTTCCAAATTCAGTCCTAATATCTAAAATGCACAAAAAAAAGAACCTCCCCTCTAAATTATGCGTTTCGTGTGGTCTGCCATTTAATTGGCGTAAAAAATGGAAAAAAAACTGGGAAAACGTAAAGTATTGCAGTGAACGTTGTCGAAGAAATAAAGAATAAAAAGATCATACATTGGTTCAGAAATGACCAGCGGGTATCCGATCATGAAATAATATCTGTTCATCATACATTAAAATCAATTCGTTGTTTTTATCTTATGGATGCCAAGTGGTCTGAAAACCACCAACTTGGGTTCCCACTTATCGGTGAAAAAAGAAAGCAATTCATACAAGAATCTATTCAAGAATTAAAAAACGACCTTGAAAAGTTAGGCATAGATTTAACCATTATTCATAATTCTAGCGAGCTAAAAGAGCTCCAAGTTGATGATGACGAAATCTTAACCTACCAAAAGTTATTTGGTACTGAGGAAATAAAAATAGAACAAACCATTCTTTCCTCATTTGCCAATAGCATCGCAATTGACAACTTTACATTAACAGATAACCTAACACTTCCTTTTGAGTTAGACAAAACACCCAATGTATTTAGCTCATTTAGAAAGAAAGTAGAAAAGTACGGCTCGTTCCAAAATCCAATAACACTTCCTGACATTCCCGAGGTGAGCCAACCCTATGTTATGTCTGGAGGAGAACAACACGCTATTCACCGACTTAAGTATTATTTTTACGAACAAAAACTTCTGTCAATATACAAGGAGACACGCAATGGAATGCTTGGAACAGACTTCAGTAGCAGGTTTAGTCCATGGCTTTCTAATGGTAATATTTCTGCCCGAACTATATACGCCTTTATCAAGGATTACGAGGAAAAATTTGAATCAAATTCATCAACTTATTGGTTGATTTTTGAATTGCTATGGCGAGACTTTTTTCAATTTCAGTTGCGTAAATATGGTTCTTTATTTTTTCAAAAAAATGGCATAAATGGAAAATCAATCGCATACAGAAATCATGAAGATACCTTTTGGAATTGGGCCAATGGAACAACTGGTGATGATTTGGTAGACGCCAACATGATAGAACTCAAAACAACAGGTTGGATGAGCAATAGAGGTAGGCAAAATGTTGCAAGTTATCTCGTTCACGATTTAAATATTAACTGGCGATGGGGTGCAGCATGGATGGAAAGCCAATTGATTGATTATGACCCAGCAAGTAATTGGGGGAATTGGATGTACATAGCTGGTGTTGGTAACGACCCTCGACCATTCCGAAAGTTTAACACAAAAGGTCAGGCAGAACGCTACGACTCTGAAGGGAATTACAGAAATAAATGGCTGAAATAATAGGTATAGACTTCGGTGCTCAATTGAGTGGAAAAAGTGTTATTGCCCATCTGACCAATAATGAGGTTCAACTAATTCAAGTAGCTAAAAAACAACATACCGATTCATGGCTAAAAGGTATGGTAGAAGAAATTAATCCGAATGCGGTCTATATTGATGCCCCATTGAGTTTACCCTCAGCATATCATGGACTAGGGCAAAATTTTCACTATCGTCAAGCAGATATTGATACCCGTGCCATGTCTCCCATGTTTTTGGGGGGATTAACTGCAAGGGCAATGAGTCTAAAAAATACATTTAAACATATCCCCTTTTTTGAGGTATATCCTGCCTTTTTTCAATCTGAGATAATCAAGAGTAAGCAATACAAAAAAGATATCGAACTCTTTCTTTCCGAATTACTGAATAAAACATCCGTTCAATTAGCTGACTCACCAACTAATTGGCATCAAATAGACGCGATTATGGCACTCTTATCTGGGTTGAGACATCAAGACAATAAGCACTTAGAAATAGGCGACATTAACGAAGGAATTATTATAATATGAAAAAAGTAGGGTTACTATTTCCACATCAATTATATAAAGAATCCGAAATCATCAATTCGTGTGATAAGGTATATATTATCGAGGACGAATTATACTTTGGTCAGTATCGTTTTCACAAACAAAAATTACTACTCCACCGAGCCAGCATGAAATATTATGCTGATTTTGTATCTAACAAAACTGAAGTAGAATACATTCAATCAATTGATAATGAGAACTTAGAGACTGTTTTGGTTGAAAATCAAACTAATCTTATCCATTATTTCATCGCGGATGACTACCTATTGGAAAGAAGAATAAATCGATTTGTTAAAAAGTATAATATTCAATCAAAGCAATACGAAAATCCCAATTTCATCAACACACAAAAAGAGGTGTCAGACCTGCTTAACGCCCAAAAAAAATATTTCATGGCAAGCTTTTACAGTGAGTCTAGAAAGTTACACAAAATATTGGTAGAAGATGATAATAAACCTGTTGGTGGAAAATGGAGTTTTGATGCGGATAATCGTAAAAAAGTTCCAAAGGGAACAGCAATTCCAAGCTATAAATTACCGTCGGAAGATGACTACATCGAAGAGGCTAAGAAGTACGTAGATACTAATTTTTCGAACAACTATGGGGAGATTGATTTGTTTTATTATCCAATTACCCATCTGAAAGCAGAAGAACATTTAAAACAATTTATTCAAGAGCGATTTGTCTTATTTGGTGACTACGAAGATGCAATTGTAAAAGAGGAACATTGGTTGTGGCACTCTGTGCTCACCCCCATGTTGAACATCGGTCTTCTCTGTCCAAAACAAATCATCAATGAAGTTCTAGAAGCTCACACAACGCAAAATTTTCCATTAAATAGTTTAGAAGGATTTATTCGTCAAATTTTAGGATGGCGAGAATTTATTAGAGGCATCTACACACTCGAGGGGGTTAAACAACGAACAACAAATCACTTTGGATATTCTCGAAAAATTCCCGAAAGTTTTTGGACAGGAAACACAGGAATAGAACCCATCGATCAGACCATTAAAAAGCTACTAAAAACTGGATATTCTCATCATATAGAACGGTTAATGGTTATGGGAAACTTTATGTTATTATGTGAGTTTGATCCTGACGAGGTACATAAATGGTTTATGGAGATGTATGTAGACGCTTATGATTGGGTTATGGTTCCCAATGTATATGGGATGACTCAATATGCAGATGGAGGTTTGATGACTACAAAACCCTATTGTAGTGGAAGTAACTACATTTTAAAAATGAGTGATTACAAAAAAGGGGAATGGTGCAAAATATGGAACGCACTTTATTGGCGATTTATTCACGTGAATAGCGAAGAATTTGCCAAAAATAGACGAATGAGTATGATGGTAAACCTTGCCCGAAAAATGGAAGGACCAAAAATGAATGAACAACTTGAAACAGCAGAAAAGTTTTTGGATTCATTACAATAAACCAGATAAACCCTCTTAACGTTGGTTATTGTTTATCCCTCTTTTTATTTATATTTGGTTTACTTAAACCAATTAATTATAAATTAAAATGAAAATTAAAACCATTTTTACTATTGTAGCTGTACTTGCTTTTTTACAGTTACTACCATTACCACTTGCATTAGTAAGTGAAGATTTTAAAGTAATGTTAATTGCCGATGTATTTGGAGAAACTCCTTCTGCAGACGCTGTGACGATGTTTGAAAATTTTGCCTTAGTCACAGGACTTATTTTTACTGGATTAATCTTCCTACTTATCGGGGCAAGGTCATTCAGCGATGAAGCAACATTAAGAAGATTATCCTTCTTATTTAGTGTAATTTGGGGATTTGCTGCA
>JADHMR010000054.1 GCA_016779945.1 Bacteroidia bacterium
TACCTACTGCAGGTATTAGAACAGTGAGTATCAGGCCATCCATTGATTATAAAATCAATGATGCACTGAATTTTAGAATGTTCTACAATAGAAATTCAAACGATCCAGTGACGAGTAATTCGTTCCCATCTGCATTAACCGATTTTGGAGTTTCAATACGGTATACCCTTCAGTAATCAGTTTATCAATAGTCATTGTCTTTGAGTCGGGATGAGAGGATTATTTTATGATTCTAACTAGCCTTTGTGGGGTAATACAATATATAGTCATTAGCTCCTTCGTTCCTCGCTAGCATTACTTTTTATTTACCATCTCATTCAAACTCAAAGTTTGACTCGCTGTCAAATAAAAAGTCTGAATCATTTCATGAACCAGACTTATATTGTCGGGATGAGAGGATTCGAACCTCCGATCTCTGGTCCCCCAGACCAGCACTTTAACCGGACTAAGCTACATCCCGATAACTCGCTTCTTAAGCGAGTGTGCAAATAACTAAAATTAAATAGAATTGAAAAAAATAATCGTTTGAAAGGTTACAAATAAATAATAGCATATTTGAAGGATATGATGATTGAACCTGAGGTATTTTCATTTTTAAAAAATTTAGCACAGAATAATAATCGACCATGGTTATATGAAAATAAAAGGTTGTACGCATCTGTAAAGCAAAATATTATTGATTTTTCTAGTGATATGGAATCAAGATTGAACTTATCTGATAGTATTGAACTGGGCAAGTTATTTCGTATTAATAGAGACGTTAGATTTAGTAAAGACAAATCGCCATATAAATTAAATATCAGTGGCTATTTTAAGCGTCTTGGAGATGAAAGAAGGGGAAGTTATTATTTCAGTGTACAGCCAGGCAATACTATAATCGGCGGTGGATTTTATGGTCCTAATAAAGATGATACATTTCGAATTCGTAAAGAGTTTGAGATGGACAATACAATAGAAAGCATAGTTAATACTAAGGATTTTAAAAAGTATTTTGGCGAATTGATTGGAGAAGGTGTAGCCACTGCTCCAAGAGGTTTTGACAAAAACCATCCCAATATCCATTGGATCAGAAAGAAACAATGGTATGTACTTCGCAAGTTTACAGATGAGCAAGTTTTAGCTCCATCATTTGCCAAAGAAGTACACAATACCTTCCTTGCTGTTCGGCCCTTCTTTGATTATATGAGTGAGGTATTAACTACCAATTTAGACGGAGAATCAATCTTATAACGTCATACTCAATTTCATCATCCAATTAATTCCTGCCATCGGATATAGATAGTTAAAATCTTGCCTTTGGTTGTTTATAAACCCACTAAATGTATAGCCATTTGGGGCATAATATTGGTTTAGTACGTTATTGACATAAAACCCGATTGTTAATTGACGTATTCCTGGTATATCTTTCGTTTGATAATTCAATGATAAATCAATGTTCGTAAATGCATCAAGACTCCTATCATTAGTTTGGGTATTATCCAAGAATTGCCTTCCAACATACTTGGCTTGTGAGGTCAATGTGAAATTCGGATTGACCTTATAACTCAACATTCCTGCAGAAATTAAATTGGGCGAAAATGAGATGTCGGTATCTTCATAATCCATACTCATAATATCATAGGGTTCGTCCCATTCTCCAACATACTCTGTAAATTTACTAATCTTATTTTCAGTGAAAGTCAGGTTACCTCCAACTTGCAACTTTTCGAAAATGGGGTATTGGAATTCAATTTCAACACCTCTTCGATAACTCTCGTCTACATTGGTTCTTACAGCTTCTCCAACATCATTTACAGCACCAGTAAGTACAAGTTGGTTCGTGTATTGCATGTCATAAAAGTTAATGTTGAATTGTTTTCTACCTTTACGGTATTTGTATCCAACCTCAATATTATTCAATTGTTCATGTTCTGGCCAATCGTTGGGTTTGTTATTTCTGAAGTCATCGCGTACAGGTTCTCGATTTCCAACAGCATATACACCATAAAAAGTAGCATTATTATGAAGATAGGTTAGTCCTACTTTCGGGTTGAAAAAACCGTAGTCAACAGTCTGATTTGAAAAATTAAGATTATCATCTAAACCCTCAAATGTGTAATTGATTAATCGGTATTGTAAATCAATGTAAGGAATGAAATTTCTGAGGTTGTAACTTGCTTTTAGGTAGGTGTTCCCATCTGTTTTGGTTGCGGGATTGTCATAATAACGAGCATTAATGTCTTCGTAACTTGTGTATTGTGTTGCAATTACTTCCCCAAAATGATCTCCTTCATACGAGTTAAAACCAATACCTGCAGTTAGATCAAGTTTGTTTTTTTGGAAGTGTAAACTCGTCAGACCACCGATAAGCGTATTGTCTAACCATCTTCTCCTAACAATGTCTGCACTTGTAGCAGTATCTCCAGTAGGATGTATGCTGTCTATACCGTAATCTGCCACGTCTTCACCAGCTTTGAATTGTTCAAAGTAGCCCTTGCCGGTAGTTACATAAGCAGCAGAGTTCCATTTCAAATACTTAGAAAATGAATGGTCAAAAAAGAACTGATAATGATTTTGATTGTATTGATCTACCTCATTTTCATAGGTATAAGAATTATAGGTTTTACTTGGGCTATTTTGAAGATTAGTAAGGTCATCTCCAGCAATATAAAGAGATGATACATAGCGGTTAAGTTCAGCAATATCCCCTTTGAATTTAGGTTGAGGTATGCCATTCCAAGCTTGGTAGGTACGTTCCTCACCCAACATAATATTGGTTTTAAAAACAGAGTTGTCCCAATATTTAGCAGCAGTAAGATTGGCTGATTTAAGATTTGTATTGGCTCGATCAATGAACCCATCACTATTGATAAGGCTCCCCCTAAGCTGGAACGCCCAATTATTTTTTAATCGACCTGTACCATATTCGAGTGAAAGCCGTTGGGTGTTAAAACTACCAGCCCCTAATGTCATCCGAGTAAACTCTTTTTGTGCAAGGTCAGCAGTTCGGATGTTTACACTTGCTCCAAAAGCTGCGGATCCGTTTGTACTTGTTCCAACTCCTCTTTGAATTTGTACACTTTCTGTTGAGGAAGCGATATCGGGCATATTTACCCAATACATTCCTTGGCTTTCAGCATCATTAATAGGAATCCCATTTACGGTTACATTTACTCGTGTTGGATCAATTCCTCTTACTCGTATTTCCGTGTAGCCTATGCCATTACCCGCATCTGAAGAGATCACAGTACTAGGGGTCATGTTTAGTAAGAATGGAAAATCTTTACTTTGATCAAGTTGGGTGATTTCTTCTTTTTTAAGATTGGTAAATGTAGTGGGGGTGAAATCTCCTGCCCTCACACTAGATATAATGGCTGCGTCAAGATAGTTCATGGTAGGTTCTAAAAAAAACACTTTACCAGAACGGTTGATGGTTAAATCAACAGTGTCTTGATATATTCGGTATCCAATATGGCTTATTGTAATTTTATATTTACCGGGTATTAGGTTTGAAATATTGATCGATCCGTTTGGAGTAGCATATGTCGAGTAGGTGTTTTCTTTATCTGCTATTTGTACAAATGCAGAACCAATAGATTCGAAGTTTTGCATGTTTTTGACTTGAGCAGAATAGTTGTTTTGACCATAACTAAACAATGTTGCCATGGATAAAAATAAGATGGTTGTAAATTTTTTCATTCCTGTTTTTATATTAAGTGTACAGGAGTTTGAGAGATACAGTTGTTGTATTTATAATTCCTACGGTAGCATTATCTACATCAGGTCTCATTGATTGTGGTTAAATCAATTTGGGTATCATCTCAGCAATTTGCATTAGCAAAAAGCACCCCTTTGTTGTTGCGAAATTAACCCAAAAATTAGATATCGTCCAAATGAGATTCTCTCCTCACATTTTATACCCAGTATTGGTCTAAATAAATGCCTCATACTACATTCGCATTCAATATATTTTACCCATGAATACAGCATCTAATTTAGCTACGGTTGAGCAGGCACAAGAACTTGGTTTATCAGCAGAGGAGTTTAAAAAAATCGAAGAAATTTTAGGTAGAACACCAAATTTCACAGAGATGAGTGTTTATTCAGTTATGTGGAGCGAGCATTGTTCTTACAAAAACTCTATTGTATGGCTCAAGAAATTACCAAAAGAAGGTCCTATGATGTTGGCCGAAGCTGGTGAAGAAAATGCAGGATTAGTAGATATTGGGGATGGCCTAGCCTGCTGTTTTAAAATCGAAAGTCATAATCACCCAAGTGCACTAGAACCCTATCAAGGAGCTGCAACAGGGGTAGGCGGAATTAATCGAGATATATTTTCAATGGGTGCCCGACCTATTGCCCAATTAAATTCATTGCGATTTGGAAATATTAAAACAGACCGAACCAAGTGGTTAGTAAAAGGTGTTGTTCACGGTATAAGTGGCTATGGTAATAGTTTTGGAATACCTACGGTGGGTGGCGAAGTCTATTTTGACGACTGTTATGAGACTAATATCCTAGTGAATGCAATGAGTGCGGGGATTATGAAAGTGGGGGGTGAAGTAAGTGCAATAGCCGAGGGGGAAGGAAATCCAGTCTATATATTTGGTGCAGCTACGGGTAAAGATGGAATTGCTGGTGCAGCTTTTGCCAGTAAAGATATTGGGGAGGATGCCATGGATGATTTACCAGCAGTTCAAGTGGGTGACCCATTTTGGGAAAAATTAATTCTTGAAGCCACTATGGAAATCATCGAGACAGGAGCAGTTGTTGGATTACAAGATATGGGAGCGGCAGGAATTACATGCTCTACAGCAGAAATGAGTGCCAAATCGGAAACGGGTATGAGAATCGATTTGAGTAAAGTTCCGCTTAGGCAACCCAATATGAAAGATTGGGAAATTTTACTTTCCGAGAGCCAAGAGAGAATGTTAGCTGTGGTCCATAAGGGGCGGGAGCATGAAATTGAAAAAATCCTTGAAAAGTGGGATTTAACCTACAATATAATTGGTGAAGTTACGAATACAGGAAATGTAGAGTATTGGATGGATGGGGAGAAAAAAGCAGAAATTCCTGCAGATAGTTTAGCCCTTGGTGGTGGAGCTCCTGTTTATCATAGAGAGTGGGAGGAACCTGCTTATTACGCAAAAAATAAGGCCTTTAGTATTGACCAAATAGATCAGCCAAACAATTTATTAGAAGTTGCCAAATTCATCAGTACACTTCCCAATATTGCATCTAAGAAATGGGTCTATGAACAATATGATTCTATGGTTGGAACGATTAATCAAGGTACGAATGGACCAAGTGATGCGTCTATCGTAAAAATTAGAGATACCAAAAGAAGTCTTGCCCTCACTACAGATTGTAACTCAAGGTATGTCTGGGCTGACCCCGAAAAAGGGACCGCTATTGCAGTAAGCGAGGCTGCTAGAAACATTGTTTGTAGTGGAGGTACACCAAGTGCAGTTACTAACTGTCTTAACTTTGGTAATCCGTATGACAAAGGGGTGTATTGGCAATTCAAAAATGCCATCTTGGGAATGAAAGCTGCGTGCGAAAAATTCCAAACACCTGTGACTGGTGGTAACGTAAGTTTTTACAATCAAGATAGTAAAGGAAATGCTGTTTTCCCAACCCCAACTATCGGGATGATTGGTATTATTGATGATGAAAAACATATAACCACGCTTGGCTTCAAAAATGAGGGCGACGTGATTATCATGTTGGGTGAAAATAAGGATGATATTAACTCTTCGCAGTACCTTGTTAAATATCATCAGGTAGAAAATTCTCCCTGTCCTTACTTTGATTTAGATGCCGAGGCAGCACTTCAAGACAACTTACTGAATTTAATCAAGAAAGGAGTCGTTAAATCTGCTCACGATTGCTCTGAGGGAGGACTATTTATCGCACTTTTAGAAAGTGGGATGTCTGGTAATCTTGGATTTTCTGCAGTTAAAGACGAATCCATTTCAAGAAGCGATTCCTTTTGGTTTGGGGAGGCTCAAAGTAGGGTAGTTATATCGGTTGATAAAGATGAGGTTGAACGGGTAAAATCGATGATAAAAGTTCCGCACACTGTTTTAGGAGAAGTGACTGCTGGAGCACTATCAATTGATCAATCAAATTGGGGATCGATTACCGACTGGAAAATCGAATACGATTCAGCATTAGCAAAGGCTCTAGCCTAACTATTTTTAGATTTAAAGTAGATTAATTATTTTTAACATAATGGTGAGCTAATCAATTGTTAGCCCTCATTTTTGGATTAAATTTGCACTTCATTAATTTGTGATGTCAGCAAAAATCATTTACACCAAAACAGATGAGGCTCCAATGCTAGCCACCTTTTCATTTTTACCTATTGTACAAGCCTACACTGCCGCAGCGGGTATAGAAGTTGAAACCCGAGATATTTCATTAGCGGGCCGTGTGCTTAGCCAATTTCCTGAACTATTGTCCCCAGAACAACGTGTGGGAGACCATCTTTCAGAGTTAGGGGAATTAGCAAAAACCCCTCATGCAAACATCATCAAACTACCCAATATTTCCGCTTCTGTACCGCAATTAAAAGAGACTATTGCTGAGTTACAAAGCAAAGGATATCCTGTTCCAGATTATGTGGACCAACCTTCGAATGCTGAAGAACACGAAATTGCAGCAAAATATAATAAGGTGAAAGGTAGTGCAGTAAATCCAGTGCTTAGAGAGGGTAATTCAGATCGAAGAGCCCCCCGTGCAGTAAAGAATTATGCCAAGAAAAATCCCCATCGTATGGGTAAATGGAGTGCTGAAAGTAAGACCTATGTTGCTACCATGGAAGCAGGTGATTTTAGGAGTAATGAAAAATCGGTTACCTTATCAAAAAACACCACATATTCTATTCATCATATCGATAATGAGGGCAATAAAACTGCATTAAAATCTGATGCACCACTTTTAGAAGGCGAAATAATCGACGCTACTTTTATGAGTAAAAAAATGCTTTTGTCATTTTTAGAAAAATCAATTCAAGAAGCAAACGATCAAAACATTCTATTTTCACTTCACATGAAAGCGACTATGATGAAGGTTTCGGACCCCATTATTTTTGGTCACGCCGTGTCGGTATATTTCAAAGATGTGGTTGAAAAGTATAAAGAGACCTTTTCCGATTTGGGTGTTAACTTAAACAATGGTTTTGGGAATTTACTATCGAGTATACAATCTCTACCAAAAGATCAGCAAGACTCTATCGAAGCCGATATAAAAACCGCTATTGCTAATGGGCCAGATTTGGCGATGGTTAATAGTGATAAAGGAATCACGAATTTACATGTACCTAGTGATGTAATCATTGATGCTAGTATGCCAGCTATGATTCGTACAAGTGGACAAATGTGGAATGCAGAAGGGAAACTTCAAGATGCTGTTGCTGTAATACCAGACAGTAGTTATGCTCCTGTTTATGCAGCAACAATCGATTTTTGTAAGGCAAATGGAGCCTTCGATCCAACCACTATGGGAACCGTTCCAAATGTGGGATTAATGGCACAAAAAGCCGAAGAGTACGGAAGTCATGATAAGACTTTTGAAATAGCAAAAGACGGGAAAATTCAGGTTGTAGATGAAAGTGGAACAGTCTTATTATCGCATGACGTAGAACAAGGCGACATATGGAGAATGTGTCAGGTAAAAGACTCTCCAATTCGCGATTGGGTGAAGCTCGCCGTAAATCGTGCAAGAGCAACAAAATGGCCAGCAATTTTTTGGTTAAATAGCGATCGTTCGCATGATTCAGAGTTAATCAAAAAGGTAAATCTATACCTCAAAGATTACGACATTTCGGGGCTAGATATTCAAATTATGAGTCCTTACGAAGCAACTGTATATACTCTTGATCGAGTTAAAAAAGGAGAAAATACCATTTCGGTAACGGGTAATGTTTTGAGGGATTATTTGACTGACTTATTTCCTATACTTGAGTTAGGGACAAGTGCTAAAATGCTCAGTATTGTTCCGTTAATGAATGGTGGTGGGTTATTTGAAACTGGTGCCGGAGGTAGTGCTCCTAAGCATGTAGAACAGTTTGTTGATGATAATTATTTACGATGGGATTCTTTGGGAGAATTCTTGGCACTTACCGCATCATTAGAACATTTAAGCAGTGTTTTTGACAACCCAAAAGCAAAAGTATTGGCAGATGCATTGGATGAAGCTGTTGAGAAATTTTTGGAAAATGATAAATCTCCAGCACGTAAAATTGGGTCATTAGACAACAGAGGTTCTCATTTTTATTTGGCAATGTATTGGGCAGAGGCTTTAGCTAATCAAAATCATGATGCAGATTTACGAACAAAATTCGGAAAAATTGCAGAGTTATTTGGGAGTAACGAACAAAGGATAAATGAAGAACTTATTGCGGTTCAAGGCAATAGCACGGATATTGACGGATATTATTTCCCTGATGAAATTAAAACCAGCAATGCTATGCGACCTAGTGAGACGTTGAATGAGATCTTAAGAAAATTTTAAAGCAACTTTAAAGCCTACTTAGCTTTACGTTCAAAATTAATTTCATCTCGCTGCATTTTTCGTTTCCCGATGCACGATTGCATCAATTCTACGAACAAACACCTTAATCATAACACCCTCCGAGGAATGGTGCGTTCGATTGCAGGAACTACATTCTTGGCTAACTTGGATATGCCATTTGGTAGATTACTCATTTTGTTGTTATTTTTGTAGTGAAAAGGTTATTGATCAGCTGAATCTGTAAAGTCAGTTTGTTTCAGTAACCTTTTTAACTTTTTATGCTATCGTAGATGCTGTGTAGGAAGCACTAACTATGTAGTGCACGGTTTTCGGTTGCAGCTAATGCTGCTTCTTTTGTTACCTCACTTGTAGTAGGATGTGCATGACATATTCGAGCAATATCTTCCGCACTTGCTCTAAATTCCATAGCTACTGCAATTTCTGAAATCATATCAGCTACCCGTGGTCCAATCATGTGAGCACCCAAAACTTCATCGGTTTCAGCATCAGCGAGAATTTTAACAAACCCATCAATATCCATACCAGCGACCGCTCTACCGTTTGCTCTAAACGGAAATTGACCTACCTTATATTTTTTGCCGTCTGCTTTGAGTTGTTCTTCAGTTTGACCAATACCTGCAATTTCTGGCCATGTGTAAACTACACCCGGTATCAGATTATGGTTGATGTGTGGTTTCTGACCGGCAATAATTTCTGCTACCATAACTCCTTCTTCTTCGGCTTTGTGGGCTAGCATAGCACCTTTAACTACATCACCTATTGCATAGATGTGAGATTGATTGGTTTGGAGATGATCATTGGTTTCAATTCTTCCTCGATCGTCTATTTTTACTCCAGCCTTTTCTGCAGACAAACCATCAGTATACGGACGTCTACCCACTGAAAGAAGGCAGTAATCTCCCTCTAAAACAACCTCTCCTTTTTTGCCTTCTGCTTTTACTGTAACTTTTTTACCATTTGAGGAAACACTGGTTACCTTGTGGTTAAGATGGATTTTCATCCCTTGTTTTTTAGAAATTCGAGCCATTTCTTTTCCAAGACCACGGTCCATGGAAGCTATCAGACTATCGGCATATTCTACAACAGAAACATCGGCTCCAAGTCTGTTGTAAACAGAGCCCAATTCAAGGCCTATTACACCACCACCAATGACAATTAAATGTTTTGGAATCTCCTTAAGTTCTAACGCTTCTGTAGAAGTAATAATTCGCTTTTTATCAATATCAACTCCTGGCAATGCACTGGGTTTACTTCCAGTGGCGATTACAATATTTTTGGCGGTTATTTTATCTTTCTTTTTCCCATCTATCTGCAAAGTATTTGCATCGATGAAAGAACCTAAGCCTGTATAAACATCAATTTTATTCTTCTTCATTAAGAAGTCTACACCTTTAGTCATCTGGTCAACAACACCTTGTTTACGAGCAACCATTTGCTTAAAATCAATTTTTGGAGTTCCAACGTTAATCCCGTGATCCGCAAATTTATGCACGGCATCATGGTATTGGTGTGAACTATCCAACATGGCTTTACTTGGGATACACCCTACATTCAGACAAGTTCCACCTAAGGTGTTATACTTTTCAATGATGGCAGTTTTCATGCCCAGTTGAGCACATCGAATGGCACAGACATACCCGCCAGGGCCAGATCCGATAATTGCAACGTCGTAGTTATTCATTTTTAGTTTAAAAAATTTCTTCTTGTTCGTTTACTTTTATTCCTGCAGATATGATGTTGGATAAATTTTCCAAACGCATATTTTGCTCTAAAGTGATATAATATTTTCCGGGTAAATCAAATAATTTTCGATGTAAAATAGGTTTTTGGAACGTAATCGTAGAACCTAATCCAGACCCTAACCATTTCCCAGATTTTTCTGCCAAAGTTATTGAAATGGGGAATTCCTCAGTTGTACTGTCGGGCTTTAAAAGTGATATTTTTAGTTGAATGTTTGCAAACGAATAGTCTCTATTGATTTTTAAATTGGCCAGAACTTCATGGTAATGATCCGGATTTACAACCTCCAAACTATCGGTTAAGCTTTCTTCATAAGACCAGCCGTCACTTCCCAAATCGATATATGAATTAACCAATGTATTTTCCGAACAACCTTGGGTTAAAATTACGATGAAAAAAAGTATGTAAGGATGGACTTTCAAATGTGATACAAATGTAAAAAAAAAGCCCAATTCAAGGTTTAAATTGGGCTTATATTCATCATCTTTTGAAATTATAATTTCTTTCGCAAATCTTTTGGTAGTGCATCTTTATGCACCATGAAATTGATTGTCTTTAATGCTACATAGGGCATAGAGGCGTAGAAGTATCCGTCACAATCGTTATAATCTGTTCCCCAACTATTTTTCACAATAAAATATTCACTTCCATTTTGATCAGTAACCAAACCTGTAAAATGCATTCCATGATCATCCGTAGTTAGGTAGTTGTCAAAGGCTTCTTGTCGCATACTTTGAGTGATGGTTTTTTCGGGCCCAGGAGTATCAAATTGAGTACCTTCTTTCTTAGATCCAGCATTATTAAAATGCTTATCATCCTTTCCAGAAGATTTCAGTTTACTCTCATCTTCGGGTACGATAGCGAGGCCGTCTCTAAAACTAAATCCTTTCTCACTCACATCTGCAGCCCAACCAATTGAGTATCCGTTCATGACTGCATCTTTTTGAATCTGCATCATTTCTTCAAGTGGAACATTGAATGCACGTGCCCAAATCCAATTATCGGGTACTTCAATCACAAAATGCTCATAAAAAGGGTGGTGTGTGAACGAGGTAACAACCACGTAGTCATCCATATTTAATTCTAAACTTGTCGCAAAACTCATTGGGGTAAATTCTTTGCCTTGATATATAAATGATTCGGGAATGGGTCCAAGGTATGCATCCAAGACGGCATTGAATGCAGCCTTCCAGCTTGTGGTTAATTGTCCTTGTTTATTTTTTATTACAGCATCTAGCATATTCTTAAGCACAGTTTCCATCTCGCCATGGTTATGACTTTCTAAGCCATAGTTTAGTCCTTTGTAGGCTTCTTGAGGCATGATGCCATATTTTTTGATGACATGAGGAATATCATGGAAAGCTCCACCTTGTCCAAAATTGGTAGCTCCATGCATTCTAACATAATTTTCAGCCTTATCTTCATAGGCTTTTCTTACCACGTACATTTCACTTAATTTGTGTTTGCCTTTGCCAGTTCTAATAAGCTCACTTTCAATAAAACTCAACGCACTAAAACTCCAGCATGTTCCGGTTCTGTTCTGATTTTGAACTTCATTGGCTTCAATATCTTTTTGAACTGTAAATAGATAGTCACCCCCTTTTTTATTTCGAAGGGTATCTTGGGCTTGAAGTTGAAATTGAAATAGGAAAAGACTACTGAGTAGTAAGCTAGAAATTAAGATTAATTTATTCATGAGGCCGGAAAATTAAGAATTAATACCAAAATATGATACAGAAAATAAAATATTATAACTCTCATACCTTTAAGTTTGTTGTATTCATATGAGGAAAGTATTTTTCTTAGCTAGTTTGCTCTGTTCAATGTGGGTCTTTGCCCAAGATATGGAAGCAATTATCAAAGGTGAACGTGCTGCTTTTGAGGCAAAAAAGAATTTCAAATTCAAACGAAGTGGCCAAGAATACGATCTAACTTATCAGCAATTAAATTTAACCATTGATCCTGGAGTACGATATATTAACGGTAGTGTATATTCTGAGTTAATCGCACAAGAACCAAATTTTACTCAGTTCTCCTTTGACTTTGATAGCCGAATGACAGTCGACTCTGTTCATTTTGAAGGCTCACCTATTGGATTTTTGCACAACAATGATGAGGTAACCCTTATAATTCCATCCAAAGCTAAAAATGATTTAGTAGAAGTTGAGATTTTTTATCAAGGAGACCCTTCCGTCAATGAACAAAATGGTTTCAGTTTTGATTATCAGCAAAGTGGCCCTATATCGTGGACATTGTCCGAGCCTTATGGAGCGTATGGATGGTGGCCATGCAAACAACAGCTTTATGATAAAATTGACTCGTTGGATATGAACATTACCATCCCAAAAAATAATAAAGCAGCAGGAATGGGAAATTTGGTTAGAGTGGATACGAATAATGTAGACAGTAGTTTGATTTTTCACTGGGAACATCGCTATCCAATTGCCACTTATTTAGTAGCTGTGGCAGTAACCAACTATTACGAAGAGAGTCATTACATCAAGCTAAGTGACGGAGATAGTGTATTTCATTTGGACTACATCTATCCTTCATATAAACCGCAAGCAGACACACTACGTTTAGCCATTGACAAGATGATGCGGGGTTTTGATAGTTTGTTCGGAGATTATCCTTTTCGTGACGAAAAGTATGGTCATGCTATGTTTGGTAGAGGTGGAGGAATGGAGCATCAAACCATGAGTTTTATGTCTCGTTTAGATTTTGGTTTGATGGCTCACGAATTAGCACATCAATGGTTTGGCAATAAAATAACCTGTGCCTCTTGGCAAGATTTATGGTTAAACGAGGGTTGGGCCACCTATTCGAATGCAATTGCTCTCGAATTAATCAAAAGCAAAGAAGAATTTCACGAGTTTTTAATCAAGAGCATCAGTAGAGCTACTCGCAACAATGGGGGTGCAGTATATGCATACGACACCACGAATGTGAATGAGTTGTTTAATGGCGATATGCGGTATCGAAAAGGGGCAATGGTATTGCACCAATTACGATGGGAAATCGGCGATTCAGCTTTTTTTAAAGCTACCCGAAACTACCTCGAAAATGTTGCGGTCTGTTATGGTTTTGCTCACACTCCAGATTTTATAGCTGAGATGGAAGCTACCAGTAAAATGGATTTGACCTCTTTTTTTGATCGACTGGTTTATAAAGAAGGATTCCCAATGTTAACTGTGGAGTGGAAAAGGATTAATTCCAAAACAATCCATCTCGATTTATCTCAAACCACTTCTCATCCATCCGTAGAATTTTTTCCTTTGCGTATTCAATTTCAGGCAAAATGGGAGGGAGGAGATACTATTTTTACGATTGATCATAATCAATCCATAGAAAATAGGATTTTAGACCTCGGACATAAAATAGAGGAGTTAATCGTTGATCCCAATTATTGGAACTTGGCAAAATACACCGTGTTTGAAGGAGATCATTCAGACATGTCTGCCGTTTCTATTTACCCCAATCCGGCCAATCAAAAAATCGCTGTTTTTGTGTTGGATAAAAAAGTAGATGCACTCGAAATAATGGATTGTTTGGGCAGAGTGGTTTCGGAATATGAAATCCTGCAATTAAAAAATAGTACGATTGATTTAGATATAAGCCATTTGAAACCGGGTCCTTATTTTATTAAAATCAATGCCGAAGGAAATCAATCTGTCACTAAAATGATCAAGCAATAGTGCCTTAAGATTTAATGGCATTTAAAAGTTCTTCGCTCAACGGTTTGACACTAGAACCAAAGTGATTGATTAAGTTTCCGTTTTCATCAATCAAGAATTTATTAAAATTCCAACTAACAGAAAAATCATCTAATCCGTTTAGATTCTTGTTGGTCAACCATCGGTATAATGGATGCTGGCTGTCACCCTTTACTTTGATTTTGTCAGTCAATGGAAAAGTGACATTGTAGTTTTCTTGGCAAAATTGGGAAATCTCAGCGTTCGTGCCGGGCTCTTGTCCTAAAAACTGGTTGCATGGTACTCCTATGACTTGGACAATATCTCCGTGGAGTTCGTTAAGTTTTTGCAAATCAGCATATTGAGAGGTATAACCACATTTTGAAGCCACATTAACCAAAAGGATTTTCTTCCCCTTATAATCCTGCATATTGATGACCGATTTGTTATCCAAAGAAGCAATAGAAAACATATAGAAATCTTGCTTGGTGTTGTTACTTACATTCATTTCTTGAGAAGGCTTAACGG
>JADHMR010000055.1 GCA_016779945.1 Bacteroidia bacterium
AAAAAACCAGCCGGAAGCGTGTCTAAGTCCACTGAGTGAATTACATCAAACTTTGTAAATAGTAAGATGAAAAACAATCTGATATTATATGATATGTAAAAAAGAACTCCTCTATTTATAATAAAACGAAATCTTCTTTGAATAAATGAATGCTCGATAGTGCTTTCAGAGCTTTTTACCCTACCCCATAATTCAACACTATAAAATTCACTTAACGTATTGCAAATCCGAATCATACGCTGATCGAACACTACATCATTAATTACAGTTGCTATGATTTTTCTTTTGTGTTCCAAGTGTAATTATTTTTGATTTTTAGAAGATAATTGTTCTCCATAAGCCATTTTACTGCAGTAATAACTTCTTGACTATCATTTGTTTGAAAGTTAGCTACAATTTTATGAATATCCAGTTTATCATTAAGAGTCATTTTTTTTATTGCAGCAGTTAGATCTTCTTTACTTTTTGAAAATGAATTTTTATTTAAGTTTCTACAAATGTCACAATTACCACAACTTTCTTGAGTTAGTTCTCCAAAATATTCAAGTAAAACATGCTCCCTACATATGCTCGTATTATTAGCATAATCCAACATAAATTTTTTACGATACGCTGTTTGATTTTTTAGTTGTGAATATATAGATGTATCAATACTTATTTTAGTAGGTCTTGATTTTAGGTATGTTATTGTATTATCCGACGACTTTTTGATATAATCGATTTTGCCATCAGAACTCAGTTTTTTTAGTCCATCTATTAATTGATTTTTAGATAATCTCAATTCTTTAGATAAGTCCCAGATAGAAATGGGTATGTAGTGGTCAAATAAACCACTATAAGATCGCAAAAGAGTCTTGATGATTAAATCTAAATGTGGATACTTGACTTGATACTTATATAAATCTTCGTGATCAACAGTAATTTTTATCTTGTCTTGATGATTTACATCTTCCGATTTTAGATAACCCATAGATTCTAATACTTTTAAGCAGTTTAATGCATCATTAAAAGCTATACCAAAGTTGTTGGCAAATTCCGTTAAATCAAATTTATAACTTATGCCTTTCCCAGATGTGAATGCAATTTGATGATAATTATAAAGACAATTTAGAAAATGTTGTATCTGCCCTGATTCGGGAAATTCATTTTTATTAAAATTTTGATCTTGATTTAAGAATAAAATACAGTATGATTTTAAATTATCTCTCCCAGCCCTTCCAGCTTCTTGATAATAGGATTCTGGACTGTAAGGAATATCATAGTGAACCACAAGCCTTACATCAGGTTTATCAATACCCATTCCGAACGCATTTGTGCTTACAATTACTCTTTTTTTATCATTGATCCAATCAGATTGAATGGATTCTCTTTGTTTCATGTCCAATCCAGCATGATAATAGCATGCACTGAGATTATTTTTATTTAAAATTTCCGAAACTTCTTTCGCATTTTTTCTGGTGTTAACATACACAACTGTTGAACCTTTAATCTTGGATAAAATTGAAATTAACTTCCTTACATAATTATTATCCTTAACCACAAGATAATTGAGGTTTGAACGACGAAATGAAGTTTCAAATGATTGAAAATTATGTTTAAGTTTTAGATAGGTAATAATATCCTCTTTTACCGTGTGATTTGCTGTTGCAGTTAAAGCAATAATGTTAACATTTGGGATATGAGATCTTAACTCGCCGATTTTTAAATATTCTGGCCTAAATTGATGCCCCCATTGTGATACACAGTGAGCTTCGTCCACTACCAAAAAACTAATATTGATGTGTTTGAGATAGTTTTTAAATGATTGTGATGATGCTCTCTCAGGACTAAGATATAACAACTTATATTTACCATTAAGCGTATTCTGCATCTCAACTTCTACCTCCTTTGATGATAAACCGCTATGAATTGCAACTGAAGAAATACCTCGTTTTTTTAAATTATCTACTTGATCTTTCATCAGTGCAATCAAAGGACTAATAACCATGCAAACTCCTTCTTTTGCTAAAGCTGGAAGTTGATAACAAATACTTTTACCACCACCAGTAGGCAATTGAACTAACGTATCGATTCCATTTAAAACAGATAGAATAATGTCACGTTGATTTGCTCTGAAAGTCGGATATCCCCAATATTGCTTCAGTAATTCCTCTAACATTAATCTTTATAATATCGATCGGTAAGAGGTTATAAGTAAAGCACCAAGATTTTGATGTGGTGGAATATAATCTTGAAAACGTTCATGTGCAGTAGTTCCTTTTGAAAAACTTGAATTTAACTTATTCCATAAATTTTGCCAATTTAAATCCTCTCCTTTTCGAATGGTTTCATTTAGGGCATAGCATAGTCGATCATTTACCAAAAGTGTACCTATTTGTTTGCTACTTATAATTTGAGCATTAGGTGAGTATTTTAAAACTTGAGAAATGATATTATATCCACCACATGAACCTAAAAAAACAATTTCAGCCGACGGTGTCAGACTCTCAATAGCAGCGTCTGCAAAATAAGAATGCCCTCTATGTACCACAATATCAGGCCAGCGATTTTGTGACGTGAAAATATCCTTAATCGCATTTTGCCCTGCATATTCTGATGAAGGTTTATTTGCAAAAATTTCAATTTTATTTCCCGATATACTTTTTATAAGAATGTATGATTGATAATCTTCAATTTGCCAGTGATTGCGATTAAATGAACCTAAAAAATGATTAAATGATGCTCTTCCGTCTTCATCATCGAAGAAAAAATGTTGTTGAATATTTTTCCCATTCTTAATAATACGATTTAAGGAAAGGACTTCTAATTCTTTTTTGTGACTCGTAATTACAGAATTTAGGTTTGAAATAGTACCTATTTCACAAATACTTAAAATAGAACCATAAAGCTTTTGAGCATCTGTATATTCAATTTTGTTGTAATAATCAAGTATTGATTTTTCAAAGAGTAGTTTGGTATCAGATGATTTAATACTCCCATAAGTATCTACAAGTGTTACAGCACTGCTAAGGTTATCGTTCATATCCTCTATTCCACGAACTAATTTATCAAATAGCTTTTGTTTTTCATACTCTCCCATTTTAGAAATAAATTCATCCAATGTATTGTACCCAGCACACATTTTGATAAACGTCCGAAAACGATTGAAATTCAAAGAAAATAAGAATTCATAATTACTAGAAAACTCACTTTTGTCAATTAACCGTTTATACATGCCTAAAAACGTGGAAGTATAGATTTCGTTCTCACTGTAAACCATTAGCGTGTATATTTCTGCAGCGTTTAATTTGTCCAGTATTTGGAAACGTATTTGATCAGACTCCTCATGTAAATCATTAATCACGTTTACCTTTTTTAAACATTGATATTTTAATGCATCGTCAAAAGAATGTATCCCATATTTTATACCTGATGATTGCATTTGAATTAAATAAGGAAAAAGCGTTTTATCTGATTTAGATAATTCGTGAGCTTCATTGATTGAAATGCTGTTTTGAATAATATCATTCAATAAGATATAAGCTCTAGATATAGGTCCTACTTCTTCATAAATATCGTATACAATTTGGGTAGTATTATTGGTACTCTCTTTTATATAATTTTGTATTGCATTCCAACTATGCAAATATGTTTTTATCTTCATGGGAGCAATCATAGCTACCTCGTCGAGTATCAATCCACTAAAGTCAAGATGCTTAAAGTGCTTATATTTTTCCAAAACGCTAGCGGGTTCAACTTGAGCCGATTTTAATAAAAATGACTTACAAATGTCTAGGTTAACAAAGAACGGTATACAGTTAAGTGAAGTAATAATATTACTATTCAGAATATTTTTTAAACGACTCGGGTTATTGATTTCTTGTATTTTGATAATCAAATTAAAGTCAGGGCTGAATTGAGTATATATATGGATATTTTTACTACCAACATCGGTTAAGATTTGTTGAATGATTTTAAGCTGGCTGATCTTTAAATCATCGGATAACATAACGTTCATAGTAATATTACTTACTATTTTTTCTGATAGGTTTAGGTAGATATCCGTGGCTTGCTTGGACTGTATTTCACTTTTTAATGTAACTGCCCGATCTTGTATTTTATCAAGTTTATCAATTCTTATTTGTTCTTTGCTGATTGATTCAACTAATTCAGTAATTTTTTCATTTGCCCTCAATGATTGGCTAGAAATGGATATAATACAGATTAAAATATGAGATAAATACTTATTCATTTATTTTATTAAAAATTTCCCATAATGTTATACCAGTTGATACTGAAACATTAAAAGAATGTTTCACTCCAAATTGAGGTATTTCGATTATCTGATCACAAAAATCAAATAATTTATCGTTAACTCCATCCACTTCATTCCCAACGATTAAAGCTATTGTTTTATTTTTTGGAAAAATTACTTCTCTTAATGGAACACTATCAATTGCTTGTTCTAATGCACAAATGTGACAATCCTTTAGTTCATTTAATGCTGCATTAGTAGTTTCGAAATAACTCCATTCTACTGATTCGTCAGCACCAAGTGCAGTTTTTCTAATATCTCTGTGTGGTGGTCTTGCTGTTATTCCGCACAAGTAAATCTTCTCAATTCTAAATGCATCACTTGTTCTAAAAATTGCACCGACGTTATGCATAGAGCGAATATTGTCTAAAATTAGGACAATTGGTGTTTTGGAAACTTTCCTATATTTTTCAACACTTAACCTATTCAGGTCCTTGTTTTTTAACTTGCGAGTCAAAATATTAACGGTTAATTGAGTACGAAGATAAAACACCAAAAAGAAACTCCTCTAATGAAGCAATTTCGTGAGATAAAAGCTTCATATCCAGGTACTTTATTATTATTTAGAGTTGGTGATTTTTATGAATTATTTGGCGAGGATGCTGTTATTGCATCGAAAGTACTTGATATCGTTCAGACTCATCGAAAAAATGGTGCTGCTGGTAAAGTAGAATTAGCTGGGTTTCCCTATCATTCGCTGGATAGTTATCTCCCTAAATTAGTAAGAGCTGGCCAACGAGTTGCAGTATGTGAACAACTAGAAGACCCAAAAAATTCCAAAGGAATAGTTAAGCGTGGTGTTAAAGAACTTATAACTCCTGGGGTTTCGGCAAATGATAAAACTTTAGATAGTAGAAGTAATAATTATTTAGCCTCAATTTTTGAATCAAAAACGAGTATTGGAGTTGCATTTACAGATTTAAGTACGGGTGAGTTTTTGGTTGCTCAAGGTAATCAAATCTATATTGAAAAACTTATAAAATCAATCCAACCCACTGAGACTATTATTAGTAAAAATTACCGAAAAAAGTTCTCAAGTATATTTGGAGATGACTTCTACACCTACCCTATTGATCCATGGTTTTTTGAAGAAGAGTATTCTAAAGAACAGCTTTTTAAGCATTTCAATACAGAGACATTAAAAGGTTTTGGTATTAGTCACATGGATGATTCAATTATTGCCGCTGGAGCTATTATCCATTACTTAAATCAAAGTCACCATGTTGATTTAGAACATATTAGTAGTATCAAAAGAATCGATGAACAAGAATTTGTTTGGATTGATTCATTTACACTTCAAAATTTAGAGATAATAGAAAGTAATCATCCGAATGGGATATCACTATTAGAAATTATTGACCAAACTCTTAGCCCAATGGGAAGTAGACTTATGAGAAATTGGTTGTTATTTCCTCTGCTTGATGTCAATCAAATCATTTCAAGACAAGATGCAATCGGGTATATATTATCTGATGATGATTTTAGTTCTAACCTAAATGCTGAAATCACAAAAATTGGAGATTTAGAAAGGATTATCAGTAAGGTTGCTTTAAAAAGAATTAACCCTCGAGAATTGTTGCAATTATCGTCAGCATTAAAATCGATACAAAACATCAAAAATAAATGTCAATCAATTGATCATAAATCAATTCAACGATATTCATCTACTCTAAATGAAAATAAAGACATCATTGAGCTTATTGATTTGCATATATCATTAGAAGCACCTGTTGTACCAAGTAAAGGTGGAATATTTAATGCTGGAATCAATGATGAGTTAGATGAATATCTGTCGATCTCTAAAAACAGTAAAGATTATCTTATTGGTATTAAAAATAGAGAAAGTGAACTGACTGGAATATCAAGCTTAAAACTAGCTTTTAATAATGTATTTGGCTATTATTTAGAAGTCACTAATACCCACAAAGACAAAGTGCCAGATCATTGGATTAGAAAACAAACTTTAGTAAATGCAGAGCGATACATTACTCCAGAATTAAAAGAGTTTGAAGAAAAAATTCTATTAGCTGACAGTAAAATAAGTGAGATAGAAACTAAACTATTTACTGAGTTTATAGATCGTTTAATCGTTTATGTAAAATCTATACAATCTGATGCTCGTTTCATAGCTGAATTGGATTGTTTGAATAGTTTGGCCCTAGTAGCGAATAGCAATCATTATTCAAAACCTTCAATTACTAATGATTTTCATCTAGCAATTAAGGATGGAAGACATCCAGTGATAGAGAAACAATTACCATTAGGAGAAGAATACATACCAAATAACATTTACTTAAATCAAGAAGATCAACAAATAATTATTTTAACAGGTCCTAATATGAGTGGTAAGTCTGCCCTTTTAAGACAAACAGCTCTAATTGTCATATTAGCTCAAATAGGATCATACGTGCCTGCAAAACACGCTGAAATAGGATTAGTAGATAAAGTTTACACTCGCGTTGGTGCATCAGACAACATATCACAAGGCGAATCAACCTTCATGGTTGAAATGGTAGAAACAGCATCAATTTTAAATAATCTTTCAAATCGAAGTCTGGTCATTCTTGATGAAATTGGCAGAGGAACAAGTACATATGATGGTGTTAGTTTAGCATGGAGTATTGCTGAGTTCATGCATAACAGCGAGCATAAACCTAAAACATTGTTTGCAACACATTATCATGAATTAAATCAGCTTGAAGACTCTAATAAGGGAATTGTCAATTATCATATTAGTACAGAAGAGAAAAAAAATAAGGTAATATTTCTACGAAAAATTAAAAAAGGTGGAAGCGAGAATAGCTTTGGAATTCATGTTGCAAGAATGGCAGGAATACCTAGACCAGTGGTCAATAGAGCTAATCAAATTTTAAAGCAATTAGAAACCGATCGTGTAAATGTGAATACAAAGGGATCTTCTAAAAAGATATCCTCCAATGTTCAAATGAATTTATTTCAAATTAATGACCCTAAAGCGACAGAAATAATAAATCTATTGGATAATTTAGATGTTAATACGTTGACTCCAGTAGAGTCACTAATGAAATTAAATGAAATTAAGCAACTACTTAAGGATTAGTCTAGTAACCCTATTATGCTTTTTCTTTAGCATTTCAAAATCTCAAAATAGCTGGGTATATTTTGATGGAAAATGCTCCATCTCTGAAGACTTTTTTAAGGCTAGCGTGTGTCAAGATTATATAAATCAATTAAATGCAGATGGTATTCCTGTTATTGGTTCTAGTAAATGGCTTAATGCGGTTTGTATACCTGACAAATTTATAAATCAAGTCAAATCATACTCGTTTGTGTCTCAAATTGCTCCAATGGGTAATTATTCTCTTCATAACAGTGCTATTCATGAAGATTTTAGTTATGGAAATAGTGACTGGCAAATGGATATGATAAATCTCATAAACTACCATAAACAAGGGAATTCAGGTAAAGATATCACAATTGGAATTTTTGATGGCGGTTTTTGGAAGGTTGATAGTTTGCCAATATTTGATTCGCTTTGGTCGAATAATCAAATTATTGCAACGAAAGATTTCGTCACTAATAGCCCAATGAAATTCGATCAAAGTACTCATGGTATGCAAGTTTTAGCGTTGGCTGGGATTAACTACCCTGATAGTATGGTTGGAGCAGCACCCAAAGCAAATTTCGTATTAGCTCGAACTGAAAATACATCGAGTGAAACTCATCTCGAAGAACTAAATTGGGTAAATGCACTGGAATGGGCCGATTCAATTGGGGTTGACATTATTCATTCTAGTTTGGGATATTCTCTTTTTGATTCACTACAAGGTGACTATAGTTATCAGGACATGGATGGTAAAAGTACTATCATAACAATTGCAGCACAAATGGCTGTAGAACGGGGTATTTTTGTAACCAATAGTGCTGGAAATTCTGGTAATAAACCCTGGTACTATATAACTGCTCCTTGTGATGGCAAAGATGTCCTGTGTGTTGGTGCTGTTGATAGTTTTCGTCAAATTACATCATTCTCAAGTAGAGGTCCCACCTCAGATGGAAGAATTAAACCTGAAGTATGTGCAATGGGAAGAAAAAATACAATACCTGATTCCAAAGGTATTTTGAGAACAGGAAGTGGCACATCTTTCTCAGGTCCACTAATTGCTGGAATGGTAGCTTGTCTTAAATCTAAACATTCAGAACAACCAAATTATCAGATTTTCAATGCAATTATTGAGAGTTGTCATCAATACGAAAACCCTGATTTTGAGTATGGTTATGGCATACCAAATGTATTAATTGCTGATAGTATATTAAACAGTTTACCATCGGCTAATGTTAGGAAAACGTCAAAATTAGATGCTACTGTAAGTCCTAATCCAACCAGTAATACGCTGCAAATTCGAACTGAACCACAGTCCATTTATTACTTAACAAATAATCACGGAAAACTAATCAAAAATGGCCAACTGTTTAATTGGATAAATTTTATAGATGTACATGATTTAATTGAAGGAGTTTATTACCTCGAAATTAAAAATGGGAATAAAAATATGATTAAGAAAATTATAATCAATTAATAACATCATCATGATTATTTAATATTCATTTAATTATTTTGCTTTACAATGAGAAAGTACTTTGCTGAATTTGCTGGCACCTTTTTACTGGTATTCATGGGTGTTTGGAGTATTGAGTATAGCAATCAAAATCTATCTGAAAATTTTCAAGCCTCGCTGTGGTTAATTACTATCATTTTTGGTATAGCTGTAACATTAGCTATCCTTCTTTTTGGGAAAACCTCAGGTGCTCATATAAACCCAGCTGTATCTTTTGCTTTCTATCTTAATAAGTCGCTAACATATACCGAACTCATCTTCTATACTTTTTCACAATGCATGGGAGCTATTTTGGGTGCTTATTTATTTGATATAGTGTATCCAAGCGAATACGTTGGAACTACATTACCATCAGTTAATATTCCTTTGGCATTTTTATTTGAAATGATATTGAGTTTCGTATTAATGATTATTATTTTTTGGATAGCAAATCCGAATAATAAATATACCAAGTACGCACCATATATTATTGGAATTCAGGTTGGTATTCACACTTATATTGTTGGTTTGGTAACTTCAGTTAGTATGAACCCTGCAAGAAGTATTGGACCTGCTTTGGTTTCTGGTCATTGGGAATTTTATTGGTTATACCTTACCGCACCAATCCTTGGAATGACGATATCATACGCTATTTGGAAAAATTTAAAAAAGAAATGAAAAAGAAAAATATACTTGTATTATGTACTGGCAATAGTTGCAGAAGTCAAATGGCTGAAGCTTATCTTAAATTATATTATGCTGATCAATGTAATGTTTATAGTGCTGGAGTAGAAAAGCATGGGATTAATCCATTTGCAATGGGAATATTAATGGAAGACAATTTAGATATTTCTAATCATTACTCTAAAACAATAGATGAATTAGATGATGTACCCTTTGACTTAATCATAACAGTTTGTGACCACGCTAATGAAGTTTGCCCGATTTTCCCAGGTAAACAAACTAAAATCCATCATAATTTTAAGGATCCAAGTAAAATGAATGGTAGCTCAAATGATTTAATTAGAGCCTTCCGAGAAACTCGAGATGAAATAA
This sequence comes from Bacteroidia bacterium, assembly GCA_016779945.1. Taxonomy (GTDB): domain Bacteria; phylum Bacteroidota; class Bacteroidia; order NS11-12g; family UBA9320; genus UBA9320. Next base: position 9,928 of record JADHMR010000055.1, read on the forward strand.
AAGAGTTCTGTCAAAACATAAACATATTAAATTAAGAATCCTTTTCTTTGCCTACAAATGAATGAACAAAGAAAACGTCTATTAGAACAACTAGAAGATAAATTTAAAGCAACTGGACAAGATCTGGATACGCATCTTAATGGATTACTGCATGCTAATCATATAACTTATTGGGATTACATTCAAACTGACGCCTTATTAAATCTTCAAATTCAAAGAACTCAATATCCTGATGAGATGGTATTTATCATGTATCATCAAGTCAACGAACTTATTTTTAAAATGATGTTGTGGGAAATTGAGCAAGTTTCAGCAAATAATAACCTAACTGTTGATTTTTTTGCTGAAAAGCTTTACAGAATAAGTAGATATGTTGACATGCTATCATCGTCGTTTACAGTAATGGGTGATGGAATGAGTCCTGAACAGTATCAAAAATTCAGAAACACCCTCACTCCTGCTAGCGGTTTTCAAAGTGCACAGTATCGTAAAATTGAGTTTGCCAGCACTGAACTTATCAATCTGATTGACAATCGTTATAGATCAAGTATAGACAGGGACACCCCATACAGCCATGCTTTCGAACATCTTTATTGGCAAGCAGCAGGCAAAGATTATTCAACTGGGAAAAAGAATGCTTTACTCTCAAATTTTGAAGCAAAATATCGGGATGAGCTCATTCAATTTATGAAAGATAATAATCAAACCAATTTATGGACATGTTACAAATCATTGAATGATGAAAAGAAAAAAGATGTAAAATTATTAAATGCCATGAGGCATTATGATCATACCATGAACGTAAAATGGGTTATGGCTCATTATAATGCAGCTAGTAAATATCTTACTCAAGATGACGGAACTGTCGAAGAAGCTACAGGTGGATCTGACTGGCGAAAGTACATGCTACCCAAGTATCAGAGGCGGATATTTTTCCCTGAATTGTGGTCTGAACAAGAACTTAAAAATTGGGGAATTGACAACCTTGAAGATTACACTAAATTAGTTTAGACCTACTATTATAAAGCCTTATTCTAGAGTTACTAGATCAATAATTAATTTAGTTGATGACCACTTGCAGCTTCAGAAACATTCATAATGTGATCACCAATCCGTTCTATTGATGAAAATATATTGCTGTATAAAATACCACTTTGAGCGTTGTAATCTCCTTTTTCCATACTCTTGAAATGTTTTTTTCGTATATCATTTCTAAGTTTATTAATAGATGATTCAATAGAAACTGATTTGTCAAGATTTATATCACTGTAATTGCCGTTTATATTGCTAATCATTAATTCATAAGCTTCTGCAACTCTATTTAAGAGGCCATTAAGATTATCTCGCTGTTTTTGATCAAACCACAATTTATCGTTGGTCTTTTTTTCAACTGTTTTCGTAATCTGCATATAAATATCACCGATTCGCTCCAAATCACTAGTAATACTAAGCATTGATCTTAAACGTAGTGATGATTTATCCGTTAATTTAGAAGATGATACTTTTCCAAGATAATTTGCTATCTCTGACTCAAGATTATCCGTAATTTCTTCATACTTAATGATCTTTTTCATGAGTTTATTTCTTTTCTTAACATCTAACTCATTGATTAATTCTTGAGATTTTTTATGCATTTTGAAGGTTAGTTCTGCAAATTTTGAAACCTCTTTTTTAGCCTCTAAAATAGATAGTTCTGGGGTTTGTGTAATCCCACTTGAGATAAACTCAAGCTTGAATATTTCATCGTCTTCACCTTTAGATTTTACAGTAGCTTCAGCAATTTTAACCAGTTGTGGCACAAACCAAATTAATAGCAATACATTGGCTAAATTAAAAATGGTATGGAAGGCCGATAGACCTATCGTAGCTCCCTCACCACTAATTGTTTCTCCTAGTTCATTTATAAATGGAGCCATACCTAATACACTAGTTGTAAACCACGTTACAATGTTTAGAAAAACAGGCATTAGAAAAATCATCCATATAACCCCAACAATATTGAACATAGAGTGAAAAAGTGCTGATCGTTTAGCATGGACGTTACCTACTAGTGATGCTAGTTGAGCGGTAATAGTTGTACCGATATTCTCACCTAAAATCATTGCAGCCCCGACTTCAAATGGAATGATTCCTTTTAAAACCATGGTAAGTGTCAATGCCATTGCAGCACTAGATGACTGAACAATTACGGTAACTAACGTACCAAGTAAAACAAAAGCTATTCTACCTATAAAAGGTGAATCGCTAAATTGAGTAAAAAACTGAACGATACCTGAGTTTGCATCTAAATCTGGAACAGCATCCTTTAAAAAACCTAATCCCATAAATAAAATGGCAAAACCAATAATAGCATTAGCCCAGCCCTTTACTTTGTTTTTGGCCATGAATAATAAAGGTGCACCAAATGCTATAAAAATCAGTGAATAGCTTGATAAGCTTATCTTAAAACCAAACAATGACACCAACCATCCTGTGATTGTTGTTCCTATGTTAGCACCCATCATCACTCCAGATGATTCCAAAAGAGTAAGAAGACCAGCATTCACAAAACTCACAGTCATGACTGTCGTCGCACTAGAAGATTGTACTAATGCCGTAACTAAGAAACCACTTAAAACACCAAGGTATCGGTTTCTGGTCATACTGCTTAGGATTTTTCGCAGACCCCCTGCAGCTGACTGCTGTAGACCCTCACTCATCAACTTCATACCAAATATGAATAATCCAAGTGAACCAAAAAGAACAAGAAGTTTATACAACCCCCATGATCTGAGTGTCTTAAAATTATCTTTATTTGACCACACTAAATTTTCGGTGTTAGGAATCCCGTTCTTGATTGTTTTTTGAATATCACTTCCATCTTTTAAACAACCAATTTCCCATATATAGTTCTCACCAGAGCTTAGTCCTTCTAATGTAAAAGAGCTGCTTCTAGAATTGATTACTGGACTATATTTCCAAGGCTTGTCTTTTTCAACCTTTTTTTGATATTTTATTATGATATTTTCTACATTATCAATCTGATCATAATCTATTAACCAAGAAAATTTGACTCCAGAAATGATAGCCTTTGCATTTAAATTTTTAAAAATATCTGATGATATGTCAATATTATTTGTTGTATCCGATGCAAAATTGGGCATCGCCAACAGTGAAAATAGTGCTACAAAGTATAACTCTAAGCCAATTTTTAATTTGAAAAACATGGTGTTTTATTAACTATATTATTTCAGATATTTTTGATTAAAATGTGATGCTACAATGATAGTAAAATCTACATTCTACAAATATTATTTAATAGTTAACTCATAATCAATATAATATTAACAAGTTATCGAAAAATGAAGAATTACTTTTTATAATTTGATGAACTAAATTTGCAGAATGATACGAAAAGCCAATGCATCAGACATACCAAGTATGATGAAATTAATTATTGAATTGGCTGTATACGAGCGTGCTCCAGGAGAAGTTACTAATACAGAGCAAATGATGCTATCAGATGGTTTTGGAGATAATCCATTGTACGATGCTTTTGTTGCGGAGATTGATGGAAATATTATTGGATTTGCAATAACATATTACAGATATAGTACATGGAAAGGTAGGTGTCTATATCTTGAGGACTTAATTGTCACTGAAGAGCATAGAAAAAATGGAATTGGTCAGAAACTCTTCGATTGTTGTATTGATTTTGGGAAAAAGAATAATTGTAAAAAAATGATATGGCAAGTTCTTGATTGGAATCAACCCGCCATTGATTTTTACAATAAAAATAATGCTCAACTTGATAATGGGTGGATTAATGGTTCACTAGATCTATGAATAGAAACAATTTGATATGGTTAATCGTCATAATTTTTGACGCAATATTAGTTTTTAACATAGACAGTACATTTGATGGCGGGGACAGCATTCTAGATTACTTACAAGCTCATCAAGCATTAGAAACTCCCCATTATTTTTTGGATATGTGGGCAAAACCAATCTTCATTCTTTTTGCTTTTCCTTTTGCTAAAGTTGGATGGATTGGAATGAAAGTATTCAATATGATTTGCATCTTAGGAAGTGCATATGGATGTAAAAAAATC
>JADHMR010000004.1 GCA_016779945.1 Bacteroidia bacterium
GTACTCCCGTATTGCTCGTAAACGAATAGCTGATCCTGCAGAAATCATCCCTCCAAGAAACCGATTCTTATTTAATAAATCCAGTGTAATGCAAGTTCCAATATCTATAATCAACCATGATGAATTAGCATCCATATAGTAAGCTCCAACTGCAGCTGCTATTCTATCTGGACCCAATGTTTCAGGTGTATCATAAACTAATTCAAGTGGGATTGGGCTATCATGACTCAAGTAGTGCTCATTAGATAATAATCTTTCAAGTTCTAGGTTTAATCCAGTTTTGGACACGAGTACTTGTACATTTTCATCATAAATATCGGAGAAATGTTGGTGCGTAAATGGCTTAATATATTCTGTCATTTGTCCGTCTATGAAAACCCCTGCTTTCGTAGAAGTATTTCCTATGTCGATACAAAGATTTATTTTACCCATTTGACTTTGTGATGCTCTAATTCAAGTTTTTCTCCCATTGCACCAACTTGCAGATTACCATTTAAGCAAATTTGATTCACAATATATGACTGCTTTTTTCCATCTTCATTAAAAGTGACCATGTCTCCCTTCTTATACAAATATTCATTTATTGATTCATTCAACGTTAAACCTTTTTTGGTTATGTGTAAATAAAAGTAGTTGTAAAGAACTTGTAGAAACTCAATTACACTGACTTTAAAACCCAATTCATTCACAACTGAAGTAGCCTCAAAATTATTAAATTGCTTTTGATTGATATTAATACCAATACCAACAACAGCCGTTTTTACTTCCTGTTGTGAAACAATATTTTCGATTAAAATACCCGCAATCTTTTTAGAACTAACGTAAATATCATTTGGCCATTTCAAACGGATATTATCAACCTTAAATTCTTTCAATGTGTCTATGATAGCCAGTGCTGCAGCATTATTTAGTTGAGGTAAATTTGATAAATGTCCAAAATCATCCACCAAAAAACTAGTTAAAATATTATCAAAGGGTTGGCTTTCCCACGAGTGAGATCGTTGACCACGTCCAGCAGTCTGGTTACCCGCATACACACAATAAGGAGATGACACCCCTCTATTTTGCACACTATTTTTTAAATATGAATTTGTAGAATCTACCTCATTCACAAATTCAATGTTATAATTATTCAACACGCTAGTTTTTCAAGTATTAAAACTAATTTCGCAACAAATTTATTTCAATTAATGGCAAAAAAGAGTTCAGTAACCGATGTACTTGCAGAAGTGGTAGTAAAAGGAATGCAGGAAAAGAAGGCAAAAAACATTATCAAAATTGATCTCACAAAAATTAATGAAGCAGCGGCAGACTTCTTTATTATATGCCATGGTGATAGCGATCGACAAGTAAAAGCAATTGCCGATAGTATTGAAGATGAGACCCTCAAAGCAATGCAAGAAAAACCACATAGTCGAGAAGGTCAGGCTGAAAATCGATGGGTACTACTTGATTATTTGGATGTTGTCGTTCATGTGTTCCAAAAAGATGTCAGAGATTTCTATGAGATTGAAGACATATGGCACGATGGCGTTATGACCAACTACGAAGATTTAGCCTAAAACATTTTTACAAACTAAGTTTTAACGCATTGCCAAAATAGGGCGGATCAGCAATAATGCTGTGTCTAATTTTTAAATTGCTCAAATGTGTAATTAATTTTTTCTTTAATACACCCTCCCCTTTCCCATAAATTACGTAAACAAACCTCACACTGTTCTTTTTGGAAGATTCAATAAATTCATTAACGGCTTCAAGTTGTAAATTCAATTTTTCATTGGATGTGAGAAATGATTTTGTTGGATACAACTTATCGAAATGTAAATCGAGCTCGATATTTTTCTTACTTTTATTATGTTGTAAGTTGTTATCCTGAAATGAGTTTGCAGAAAACTCCCCCATCATCATTCGCTTCAATAAATTAGGATCTATAGGCTTGTCATCACTCATACTGCAAATTTAAGGCAGATTAAAATACATCATAATCAGAACCAAAAACTAGCGATAATATTGATAATATCCGATTAGATTTGCAAACTAGATCAGGATATTTGAACAATCATGGCATTCGAGAAAATAACAAGAGCTCAAGACTATTCCAAGTGGTATAATAATCTCGTAGAAAACGCGGACCTAGCCCAACACAGTAGTGTTAGGGGATGTATGGTTATTAAACCATATGGTTATGCAATATGGGAAAAAATGCAAGCTGAATTGGATCGAAGATTCAAAGAAACAGGTCATCAAAATGCCTATTTCCCATTATTTGTTCCCAAAAGTTTATTCGAAGCAGAGGAAAAAAATGCTGAGGGTTTTGCAAAAGAATGTGCTGTTGTAACCCACTATCGTCTAGAAAATGACCCTGATAATTCGGGAAAACTTCGAGTAGATCCTAATGCAAAACTTGAAGAAGAACTTGTAGTGAGGCCTACCAGTGAGGCCATTATATGGAATACCTATAAAGGTTGGATTCAAAGCTATCGCGATCTGCCTCTCCTTGTAAATCAGTGGGCAAATGTTGTAAGATGGGAAATGAGAACACGACTTTTTTTAAGAACTGCTGAGTTTTTATGGCAAGAAGGACACACTGCTCATGCCACCAAACAGGAAGCCGTGGAAGAAACCAACCAAATGATTCGAGTGTATTCAGAATTCGCAAAAAATGTATTGGCCATTCCAACCATAATGGGCACAAAAACAGAAAGTGAACGATTTGCTGGAGCTGATGATACACTTTGTATTGAAGGTTTAATGCAAGATGGCAAAGCTCTTCAAATGGGAACATCCCATTTCCTTGGACAAAACTTTGCAAAAGCATTTGATGTTAAATACACCAACAAGGAAGGGAAATTAGACTATGTTTGGGCTACCAGTTGGGGAGTAAGTACAAGATTGATGGGAGCTTTAATCATGTCGCATAGTGATGACGAAGGACTCGTTTTACCTCCGAGTATTGCACCTATACAGGTAGTTGTTGTGCCTATATATCGTGGATTGGAACAACTAGAATTAATATCTGAAACTATTCAACCAATAATCGATAGTCTAAAGAAAAAAGGGATAACAGTCAAATTTGACAATCGAGATACTCACAAACCTGGATTCAAATTTGCAGAGTGGGAACTTAAAGGAGTTCCAATTCGAATTGCAATTGGACCACGTGACATAGAAAATGGTACTGTTGAAGTAGCCAGAAGGGATACCAAAGAAAAACAAGTCTTGGCGATTACAGATATTGACACGAAGGTTGAACACTTGCTTGAAGCAATGCAAGAAGAAATTTATCTAAATGCACTCAACTTTAGAGATAATCATATCACACCAGTCAATACTTGGGATGAATTTATAGATGTCCTTGAAAATAAATCTGGATTTATATCTGCTCATTGGGATGGTACTGCAGAAACAGAAGATAAAATCAAAGAAATGACCAAAGCTACCATTCGTTGCATACCATTTGACAATCCTAAAGAAGAGGGTGCATGTATACTTACTGGCAATCCTAGCAACCAAAGGGTATTATTTGCTAAAGCTTATTAATTTTAATCTTTCCAGATATAATTAAATAACGTTACAGATAAAACGAGCTGAATTAACAGCAATAAAACCAAGACTAACCAATCCTGATAAAAATCAGAATTTGGAAGAGATACCAAAAACTTACTTGCTGCTTTTAGACAAACCAAAAGGCTAGGTATTAGTAAAGGCATACTTAGCACTAAAGATACCATACTACTATTCTTAGCCCCATAAGAAAGTGCAGAATTGAATGTAAATACAGTACTGCAACATAACATAAATAGAAATGCAGTGAAAAAATAGGGTATTATATGAGGTATTGATTGTGGCAACCAAAAATTCATTAACACAAATAGAATGACAAGGAACAAAGCGTTGACAAAGTATTGATATAAAATCTTTGATATTATGAGTGCTTTTGCTTCTACCAAAAAACGATAATACAATAGTGTCCCTTTTTGCTCTGCCAAAAAACTACGCGTAATATTTTGAACTACTCCTAAAATTAAAATAACATAAAACAGACTATGCCAAACTTGGTTACTGGCCTGTTTTTGAATTGTATAGATAATAAAGACAGAAATCACTAGCATAAGAAGCAAAGACCAAAAAGCATACTTGTTTTTAAACTCAACGCGAAGCTCCTTTAGAAAAAGTTGTTTTATCTGCTTAGTTATTTGTGTTTGCATAAATTTGCTGCAGCAAAAGTACATTTAATGTTATATCAATTACAGAAGTTATCATCAGAAGAACAAACGAGTGTTAAACGATCACCCATTTGGGTAACTCTTCTTGTAGCATGTGCAGACTTTGACATCCAAGAAAAAGAGATCGACAGAGCTAAGGAAATTATTCATATTAGATCTTATGCTCTTCAGAGCGATTTAAAGAATCTTTACGAAGAATTAGACGCAGATATTGAACAAGAGATCGATCAGGCACTTGCTGCAATTCCAGCAGGAGGTAAAGATCGAATACAATATTTGGAAGAAAAAATAAGTGAACTTAATTCCATTTTTTCAAAACTTGATTCTACCTTTTACAAGCAACTATACACTAGTTTAAAGAGTCTAGCTGTTGCAGTTGCCCAATCCGATGGTGGGCTTTTTGGTATAGGACGAATAAGTGATGAAGAAGAACGATATATAAGTTTGCCCATGCTAAAAAAACCGTGAAAAAAATACTGATAGCTAATCGTGGTGAAATTGCCGTAAGAGTAATCAAAACTTGCCGAGAAATGGGCATATCTAGTGTTGCCATATACTCTGAAGCGGATCGAGATTCAAAACACGTACAACTAGCTGATGAAGCAGTATGTATAGGTCCTGCACCTTCATCTGAAAGCTATCTCAAAGGGGACCAAATTATTTCTATCTGTCAGGAATTGAATGTTGATGGCATTCATCCAGGGTATGGCTTTTTATCTGAAAATGCAGCTTTTGTCAAAGCGGTCAATCAAGCTGGTATTCAGTTTATAGGACCAAGTCCAGAGGCAATTGATCTCATGGGAAGCAAAATTGCAAGTAAACAAGCCGTAGAAAAATACGGCGTTCCTCTTGTCCCAGGTATCAACCACGCAGTAGAAGACGTCAAAGAAGCTCAATCATTAGCCAATGAAATTGGTTACCCCGTTCTAGTAAAGGCCAGTGCTGGAGGTGGTGGTAAAGGCATGCGTATCGTTGAAAAAGCTGCTGACCTTGAAGGTCAAATGAAAACTGCCCAAAGTGAAGCTCAAAGTGCCTTTGGAGATCGATCCGTTTTTATTGAAAAATTTGTTACTAAACCTCGGCATATAGAAATACAACTTCTGGCTGACAACCATGGAAATGTAGTATACCTCATGGAGCGAGAATGTTCCATCCAAAGAAGGCACCAAAAACTAATTGAGGAAGCACCAAGTGCTGTACTTTCTGATTATCTAAGAGAGCAAATGGGTCAAGCTGCAGTCAACGTCGCCAAAGCGTGTAATTATAGCGGAGCAGGAACAGTAGAATTCCTTTTGGATGCTGACCACAATTTTTATTTCTTAGAAATGAATACTAGACTACAAGTTGAACACCCTGTAACCGAACTAATTACAGGACTTGACTTAGTGCAGCAACAGATAAACGTAGCTAGAAATCAAAAACTTTCGTTTACACAAGAAGATATAATTCCCAATGGTCATGCCATTGAATTAAGACTCACTGCAGAAGAAACAACTCAAGATTTCCTCCCAGCGATTGGAACCATAGAAACATACAACCCTCCCCAAGCTGAATATATTCGACTTGACGATTTTGTATATCCTGGTTATAAAATTCCAATCTATTATGATAATATGTTTGCTAAATTGATTGTTTGGGGAGAAAATAGGTCTCAGGCAATTCAACGTATGATCGAAGCAATAAATCAATTTGAAATCAAAGGGATTCCTACCACGCTAGATTTTGGCCGATTTGTCATGCAACACCCAAAGTTTATAGAAGGTGACTTCGATACTAATTTTATCAGCTCTTACTATACTAAAGAGGGTATTAAGAAGCAAGATCAATCTCTTTTAGAAGCTGCTGCCATCTTCACATACCTAGAATTTAACGAGCACAAAACACCCACCATTGCGAGTCATAATTCCAACTGGAAAAATAGAAAGAAATAACCTTATTTTTAGGAGCACACATCAAGGTTAAAACCTTTATAATCATCTTGAATTACCTTTGTATTCATTCAACATGAATTCATTTCAAGAACTGTCCATACAAAAATCACTTCTGAATGCAATAGCAGATCTTGATTTTATCAAGCCTACTCCTATTCAAAGGGAAGCATACCCAAAGATTCTGTCGGGCAACAATGTTGTTGGAATTGCTCAAACTGGAACAGGGAAGACACTGGCATACAGCCTTCCTATACTTCAAGAATTAAACTATTCTAAAAGTTACAAACCACGGGTATTAATAATTGTACCTACTCGAGAATTAGTAGTTCAAGTTGTAGATCAAATCGAATTATATACAAAATATATGACTGTCCGTATAGCAGGAGTTTTCGGAGGTGTTAATATCAAAACACAGCAAGCTCTTTTATCGGAAGGTACAGACATCATCGTTGGCACTCCAGGAAGATTGTATGATTTAATTTTAAATCGTTCGTTACAAACCCAGGATATTAAAAAACTAGTCATTGACGAGGTGGATATTATGCTTGATTTGGGGTTTAGATTTCAACTCAATAATATTTTTGAATTACTCCCTGAAAAACGTCAAAATATTATGTTCTCTGCAACGATGACTGACGATGTTCAATTTCTGATACAAGATAACTTTATAAATCCTCAAACTATTACTGTTTCAGTTAGTGGTACTCCGTTAGATAATATATCTCAAACTTGCTATGCCGTTCCAAACTTTTACACTAAAGTTAATCTTCTTGATTACTTACTCAAGGATAAAGCTACTTTCCAAAAAGTAGTAGTATTTATTGACTCCAAAAAGAATGCAGATCGTCTATTCTTAGAATTGGAGGCCAACTATTGGAAAGAGCTTGGAATTATTCACAGTAATAAAAGCCAAAATAATCGTCTTGCTACAATTGAACGCTTTAACGATGGTCAAACGAGAATTCTAATTGCATCCGATATTATTGCTCGTGGACTTGACTTGGATGATATTTCACATGTAATAAACTTCGATACTCCTAAATTCCCAGAAAATTACATCCACAGAATTGGTCGGACAGGAAGAGCTAAGAAAATGGGTAATTCAATCCTTTTATTCACTAATGATGAAGAAAAAAACAAATTAGCCATTGAAAAACTAATGGATAAAATCATTGATTCTAAAAAATTACCTAATGAAGTTGTAATTAGTAAGAAACTAATACTTGACGAGCAACCCAAGGTCGTAGAAAAAAATCCCCACAAAAAATCAAAACAACCCAGTGGCCCTAGTTTTCACGAAAAAAAAGATAAAAATAAAAAACAATATAATTTGGGTGGAGGACAAAAAATTAAACTCAAAAAAGCTAAAAAATATAAAAAACCAATCACAAAAAAGTTCAAAAGAAAATAATAATAAACAAAAGCATTAAATAATAGGTTACCTTCGAACTTTTAATAAACTATAATATGAATAAAGGAACAGTTAAATTCTTCAATGATGAGAAAGGCTACGGTTTTATCACACCAGAAGATGGAAGCAAAGATGTATTTGTACACAAATCAGGTACAAACACACGAATCAATGAAGGAGATCAAGTATCGTATGAAATAGAAGATGGTCAAAAAGGACCTAGTGCTGTTAATGTTAGCCACGCATAAGCATACTTTATAAACGAATCCAAAAGGTTGTCACTAGTTGTGACAACCTTTTTTTTTGAAAAAAAAACTACTATTGTGTAAACAACTAAATGAAGAGGAACGAACATCCTGAACAAATTCAACCAAATAATCCACTGCATGGAATAAAACTAAAAGATGTTCTGACTTACCTTGTTAAATTCTATGGTTGGCAAAAACTTGGAGAATTAATTTCTATCAATTGTTTTACATCAAATCCGTCAATTAGTAGTAGTTTGAAATTTTTAAGAAAAACACCATGGGCTCGTGACAAGGTAGAAAAGTTGTATTTAGATTCTATCCCAAATTTCAAAAACAAATGAAAGCGTCCTCCATTTCACAGATAAAAAAAGAACTTAAATTTGCTTCAAAAGAAGAGCTAATTGAAATTGTCCTAAGAATTGGAAAATATAAGGTCGAAAATAAAGAGCTTTTGAGCTATCTGTTGTTTGATTCATCTGACGAACAAGGATACATTGATAAGATTAAGGTATATATGGATTTTCAATTTGAGATTATCAATAGAGAAAACTATTATTTTATTAAAAAGAGTGTTCGAAAAATTTTACGTGTAACAAAACGATTTATTAAGTATTCAAAAAACATTGAAACTGAAACTACGTTGCTGATTCATTTTTGTAAAAATTTAGAAGAAATGGACCCCTCCTATAAGTACAATCAAGTTCTTTTAAATATGTATTTCAGACAGCTCAGTTTGATTGAAAAAAACTTAGAAAAAATGCACGAGGACTTAAGCTATGATTTCAGAAGAGAAGTAGACCTTTTAATAAAGTAAGTTAAAATCAAAGTCGCTGCTTGATTTTTATTTTCAGAGCTGCAAAAATTAAGGTCATAAACGGACTCACATAATTAAATACAGCATAGACAAAAAACTCTCCTACTCCTACACCCAACACACTACTTTGATAAGCACCACAGGTATTCCAAGGCACTAAAACTGAAGTTACAGTCCCACTATCTTCAAGAGTTCGACTCAAATTTTCAGGGGCAAGATTCTTCTCTTCAAATGCTTTTGAGAACATTTTACCAGGAACTACTATGGAAAGATATTGATCACTTGCGGTTAAATTAATGGTCAAACAACTTGCCACTGTACTTGCGAACAAACTAAATATAGAAGAACCAACAGATAGCAAGGCAGCACTAATTCTCGAAAGTGCTCCGATTGATTCCATTATCCCTCCAAAAACCATAGCACAAATGATTAACCAGATTGTATCTAGCATTCCTTCCATACCTCCCGAAACAAATAAATCATTCAAGGAAGGGTGCGATGTGTCAATTGAAACACCAGTCGTAATTGAACTCATAAAATATTTATACATCTCAATTGGAGACAATGAAAGGTGGATTGATTGAACAAAAGACGCAAAGATTAATCCAAGAATTGTTCCAGCAAAAAGTGCAATTATGGGTGAAACCTTTTTGATAATTAAAACGATTACAATCAATGGAACCACGAAAAGCCATGGGCTTATTGTAAAGCTATCTTGTATAGATAACAATAAATGTTGATTATTTAAGAACTCCCCTGTTTCCATGGTGAAGCTAATCACTGAAAAAACAATCAAGGTAATAATGATACTAGGTATCGTGGTATAAAGCATATACCTAATATGTGAAAATAGATTTGATCCAGCCATAGCCGCTGCTAAATTTGTAGTATCACTAAGTGGCGATAACTTATCGCCAAAATATGCCCCACTTATTACAGCTCCAGCGACAATACCTGCAGGTATGCCCATTGCCTTTCCAATAGCAATTAAAGCTATCCCAATAGTTGCACTGGTAGTCCAAGAACTACCGGTTGCGATGGAGATAATTGCTGATATAATAACCGCTGAAGGTAAAAACAGAACAGGGTTAATTAATAAAATACCATAGTAAATCATAGCTGGGACTATGCCAGAAATTAACCACGAAGCCGATAAGGACCCGACAAGTAAAAGTATAAGAATAGCCGAACTTACAGATTTTAAATTTTCACCCACCTGATCAAGCATTGATTTAAATGTTCTATTGTAACTAAAACCAATCATCGAAGCTATAGCTCCTCCAACAAGAAGTATAAATTGATTACTACCACTAATGGCATCATCACCAAAAACAAAAACATTAAATGCTAATAATACAACCAAACATAGTAAAGGAAACAATGCTGCAAACAATGAAATTTGATGTTCATCTTTATTGATTGATTTCATACGTAGCAAAGTAACCTAATTTTATGTATCACGAAACATTTATATGGTACTAGATCCATGAAAAAAAATGCTGATTCGTAGTAAAATTGGAATAACAAATTAATTTATCAAAAAAAATGCAAGAAATAAGTGTACTCAATATTTTGATTTTCAGCAAGTTACATCTATGTCGTCAATTATATGACTTTTATCATATAAAAAGTTAATCCTGATTATATTTCATCAACTAAAGTGGTGGTAACATTGTACTATACAATTAAGGAAAAAGAAATGATTATTATCGAACATCAAGAAAAGTTAAGTAGATAATAGAAAAAAATTGAGTATCTCAGTATTAGTAAGTTACGTTCAAAATACACTCAATGCTTAGTTTAGGGTAGATTGATTTCTAAAAACGCTTAAGATTGTTATTGACCCTCAATCTGCCCTTTTTTTCACTTATCCAAATATAGCACTTCATTTGCGAATTTGCAAGTTTCATTTAAAACTCTCTCCGTATTTTCATTAAATATCCCACAAGCCATTGCATGCACTTTAGCCTCTTTTATGTTTAGCACGCTCAGTTTTTTGCTTTCAGTACCCAAGTTTTTTGTCATCGCTATTATTTCACTGACCGAAACAACTTTATCTTGATATTCTTCATCTTCAAAATAATAGGTCACTAATACTGGTATAGTTATTTTAGAAAACACATCATTATTCATTGTGGACTCCAGTAAATGTTGTAGCTCCAATACAGCCTCTAGTCGATATTTCGTATGCCAGTAGGGCTTTGCTTCTTCAGGTGCCTCCCAGCTATGATACTTTCCCCCTTTAACTAACCTTGCTATTTCTAGACCCCATGGTCCCGTCAATAGAAAAGCCCTTGAATCGTAAACTCTAATGTTGGGAGAATAACATATCAAACTGTGAATTTTATTTTCAGCAGATGCTAAGAATAACGCTGCCGTGCTTCCAGTACTTGTACTCATAATAATGACCGAATCACCCATTGCTTGAGCTATACTTAATGCTTCTTTTGCAGATTCTAAATACTTTTTACCCGTAAAATTTATCATTGCCTCTTTTTCTCGCAGCCCGTTTTCAGCTAATAATGGTGCATAGGCATTCATCTTATACTGTTTTGCAAATTCACTGTAAACAGGATCACCTTCCATTGGACAAGCAGAAAATCCATGAAGGTACAACAATACATAAGTTGTTTTTTTACCTATAGAATCCGCCCAATAAATTTTGGATTGATTATCCGGCTTTATAATTGGGTTTTTATTCTTTTCTCTAACCAACGAATCAACCTCTGATAGTTTCACACTCAGAGTATCAATCTCTGGTGAAAAATTTGATTGAGCCACCTTAGGTCCCAACACATAAAGCAAAACAATACAAGCAATGACTATTAATCCCCTTTTTAATCGCATCAAAAAATTTTTCGATATTAGCTTTTTCAACTGGATTTATAATTATTTCTTTATTGAAAAGTAATATTCCTTATTTTCGAGTTTATTTTAAATGATAACAAGCTATCTTAAGCATGACAAATTCTACTCAAATTAAGGCCATCAAGAAACTACTTTCATTGATAATTCCCTTACTTTTTTCTAATATCTCAAGAGCTCAAAATATCTCTGGTAAAATCACTAATTCAAATAAAGAATCACTGATTGGAGCATATATAACAGTCCCAGATATCGATGGGATTGGTGCAATTAGTGACGAAAATGGATCATTCAAACTTAATGTAAATTCATTTCCTGTGACGCTCAAAGTTGCCTATTTGGGATATGATGATAATTTAGTTGTTGTTAAATCATCAAACCTAAAACTTGCTATCATCATGAAGGAGGCAAAAGAAAATGTTTTGACTAGTGCTGTGGTTAAAGCCAGCAGAATAACCGAAAAACAAAAAGAGGCTCCTCTTACGGTGGAATCCATTGGTATCAAAGCCATTAAAGACGCACCCGCTGCATCATTTTATGAGAGTCTTGGCAATCTTAAAGGAGTTGATGTTACTGCTGCTAGTTTAGGATTTAGAGTAGTAAATACTAGGGGTTTTAATAGTACAAGTCCGGTTAGATCCCTCCAATTAATTGATGGAGTTGATAATCAGTCTCCTGGATTAAATTTTAGTTTAGGAAATTTTTTAGGAGCAAGTGATATTGATATTCAACGCGTTAATGTGATTGCTGGTGCAAGCAGTGCTTTTTATGGTCCAAATGCTTTTAACGGTGTTATAAGTATGGAGACTAAAAGTCCGTTTTTATTCCCAGGTATTATGGCCGAAATTAAGGTTGGTGAACGACAAATGGGTCAAGTTCAATTTCGAATTGCAGATTACTTCAGCAACGAAAATGGTGAGCAAAAATTTGGGTATAAGCTTACTGCTAGTTATATGCAGGCCAACGATTGGGAGGCAGAAAACTACCAACCCACTGAAGATTCTGATTTTGATGAGACAAACCCTGGTGGATACGACGCTGTTAATCGGTATGGTGATGAAAACTATGATGACCGATTAAATCCTACTGGACATTTAGATTACCCCGGCTTAGGAGCTTTCTACCGGACGGGATATCGTGAAGTTGATCTAGTAGACTATAGTACTGATAATATAAAATTGAATACCGCTTTATTTTATAAAATCAACAAAGAAACTGAGTTAGAATACGCATTTAATTTCAGCGGTGGGAGCACTGTTTATCAAGGTGACAACCGATATAAACTAGAGAATATACGTTTTTGGCAAAACAAAATTGAACTTAGAAATAAAGGCAAATACTTTCTGAGAGCATACTCAACCAATGAGGATGCTGGTGATACTTATGATATTGTTGCAACAGGGTTTGAACTTAATAATCGAGCGATAGATAATAATCAATGGTTTACTAGTTATGCTAATCGATGGAGACAGCCCTATTCTGCTGGTCATAAGGTAAAAAAATTATCTGGATATCCTACTTATTCACCAGCTGTACATGACAATATATTTAATTGGATCGATAATTTTCTAAATCCTTTTTTGGCACAACATCAAGATTCAATTAATGCTTGGCATGAAGATATAAGAGCATTAAATGACAAATCTGGTGGGGGTATTTATTCCCCAAGATTTCTTCCGGGAACAGCTGAATTTGATAGTGTATTTCAAAATATTACTACAAGTTTATTTACAGAAAACGGCACCCGTTTTTTTGATCAGTCTGCTTTGTATCATGCTCAAGGTGAATATATTTTCACCCCAAGTTTTGGCAAGATTACCGTTGGAGCTAATGGAAGATTATATCGACCTAACTCAAGAGGAACTATTCTTAAAGATACAGGGGATGTAACCATAACAAACTATGAAGGTGGCGTATATGGTGGTATAGAAAAAAGATGGCTTATGGATCGCGTGATTGCAAATGTTACAACTCGTCTAGACAAGAATCAAAATTTTGATTTCCTGGTTTCACCTGCAACCTCACTAATCTATAAATATCGTACAAATCATGTCTTTAGAACCTCATTTTCCTCAGCAATTCGAAATCCTACACTTGCTGATCAATATTTGTATTACGATGTTGGTAGAGCTCGTCTTCTTGGAAATTTGAAGGGGAAGGATTCACTTATAGATATTCAATCATTTACTGATTATAGTGCTACTACTTTACAACCTGATTTATTAAAATACTTTAATGTTGACCCCATTCGTCCTGAGCAAGCCAGAACTATCGAATTTGGGTATAAAGGGAATATCTTGGATCAATCGCTGTTTATTGATGCAGGCTATTACTTTACATCCTATACTAACTTCATTGGATACAATATTGGAATCAATGCTGATATTGATCCTTTGACCAACTTCCCGACAGGAGTCGGCGTATTTCGAGTTGCTGCAAATGCTAAATCTAGGGTCACAACCCAAGGTGTGGCTATCGGACTTAATTATTATTTTAAAAAGTATGCTTTAGGAGGTAATTACTCATGGAATCAACTGAACAAAAAAGGGACTGATGATCCCATCATTCCAGCTTTCAATACTCCTGAACACAAATTCAATATTAGTTTTTCAGGCGAAAAATTGAAGCTCCCGTTTATTAACGGAGAGCACTTTGGATTTGGAATGAATTATAAATGGATAGAAGGATTTGTTTTTGAGGGTTCTCCTCAATTTACTGGGGCTGTTACTACATATGATATGCTTGACATACAAATTAATTATCAAGTGCCATCTATCAAAACAACCTTTAAACTTGGTGCATCCAATTTACTTGGTTTAATGCCTTTATTTGATGCAGAAAATGAAAATACACAACGTTCGGTATTTAACAATCTAAACTACCAAGTATATGGTGGACCTTATGTTGGGAGACTCATTTATTTTTCAGTACAAACGGACTTGAAATTCTCCAAAAATTAATAATTATCAATTAAATATATATCTTGCACTTACTAATACTATTAAAAATGAAAAAACAATACTTAATTTTTACCCTATTATTTTCTTTTTTAGCTACGGCTTCCCTAGCTCAAAAAAGATACATTGATCCCATCTACAGTGATGCGGATATCGAAGTGACAAGTGATGTTAAATACGCAACGAACATCTCATTTTTGCTTTCAAAAACTTCAAACCAAGCTCAAGTCATTGCAGATCTTACTGCTATTAAAACTGCATTAGCAACTGGGCAACCGATTCCTAAAGCCTATTTCGACCCAAGAGATGCCTCTTCAGATATTAAGGTTGAAAATCTTGAAATGGACGTCTATCGTGCAAAAAGCGATGTAGATTCTAAAACAGACAGGCCAGTTGTAATCTATCTACACACTGGAAACTTTTTACCACCGGTAATTAATGGTTCTCCTTGTGGTGTCAAAACAGATAGTTCAGCTATAGTTTTATGTACTGAATGGGCCAAAAGAGGATATGTTGCTGTTTCTATGGAATATCGTGGTGGTTGGAATCCATTAGCTGGTACAGAAGAAGCACGTAAAGGTCAATTATTAAATGCGGTTTACAGAGCTATTCATGACGTAAAGCAAGGTGTTTCTGTCATACGAACTGAAGCTGCTGGTTCAAACACGTATGGAATGGATGCAAGTAATATCACTTTGTATGGTGAAGGTACCGGAGGATATGTTGCTTTGGGATATTTAACTCTTGATAAATACACCGAAATGGAATTACCCAAGTTTATTAACCCAATATCTAATAAATCATATATTGACACTGCTCAAGTTGGTCTAATTGACGGTTCTAGAGGTTTGTTAAACCTTTACCAATCACCAAAAACTGATGTAACCGTTCAAGCAGTAGTTAATGCAGGAGGCGCATTGGCCGATACATCTTGGCTGAATGCTGGTGATGCTCCAATGATTACCTTCCAAGCAGTTAGAGATCCTTTTGCTCCTTTTAATGAGGGAATTGTTGTTGTTCCAGTTACAAATGGAAATGTTGTAGAAGTTCAGGGTGGTAACTTATTCATCCAAAAAGCTAACGCAATTGGTAATAATGATGCCATTAAAAATATGCCTGCTGACGATGAATACAACAAAAAAGCAAGATCACACTATGGTAATACAATAGACTATATCTACCCTGCTCCTGGAGATAAAATGACTATTAATAATGATGTAGAAGGTTTATTCCCAATTATTAGACCAATTACAGATGATTTATACAATAACAGATCTGGACCTTGGCAATGGTGGGATCCAGAATCTCCATATGCTACAGCAGAGGTTAGCCCGGATGATCTTCCAGGTGTAACTGTTCACATGGCATCATTACCAGGTAACCCAGACATGGGTCCTGAAAAAGGCAGAACATTTATTGATACTATTATGGGCTACATGTGTCCAAGAATTGCTGTTATCAATGGTGACTACACCGTTGATCAACTATCTGTCGATGATAAGTTACCAAGTAATGCAGCCAATATTTATCCTAACCCTGCTAAGAATGAAATCACAATCTCTGTAGACAATCAGTTCAATGTTCAGTCTATTCGATTAATGGATATTACAGGCAGAGAGGTAAAAAACATTACAGCAAACAATATTGTCCGAATCAATGTTTCTGACCTCCAAACAGGTTATTACATGATTAATATTCAAACATCAGAGGGTCTTATATCTTCTAAGTTGATTAAAGAATAATAAAATCCTAATCCTATTAAAAAACAAAGCCCATAATGAGAATTATGGGCTTTTTTGTGAACGTAAATTTATATGAACTTCGTTATCACGCTGAAGTTAACGAATTGATTACACATATTTCTTCATTAATGTTTGAAGTAAATTTATTTTCAAAGACTCGTTATTTCTAAGAAGCACAGTAGATACAAATCCATCGAAATAGGCAATAATTAGCTCGGCCTCGCTATTAACATCAGTATACTTTAACTCATTCAAATCTAATTCAAGCATATCTCTTAATGTGAGCATATACTTACTAATTAGTTCATTATGCTGCCACCTTATTGAAAAAACTAGCCTCCAATACGGAAATTCTAATTCGTCTATACGAAAAGGCAATTCCATAACTGCTTGAATTCTTTGCTCTGGTTTCTCAATAGAACGAATAGTAGATATATGAGATTCGAACTTATCATACCAATCATTGATGAGATGATTGAGCAACCCAAATTTATCCTTAAAGTGCCTAAAAATAAGTCCCTCTGATACATTAGCGTGCTTTGCAATCAAACTTGTAGAAACAGCACTATACCCATTTTCAGAAAATAAAGTTAATGCAGATTCAAGAATATGTTTTTGTTTATCAGTCATATAAGTGAGTAATTGCTTACAAATATACTAATTAAAAATAATTTTAAACCTAACTATGTTGAGTAAGTGATCACTTATAGATGTTGATCCCAAATCTTATTTAAGTAATCTTTTCACGAAAATTAACCGAAATACTCTACAAACTGATTTTCAGTTTCATAAAGTTTTATGCAATGAAGTTGAGCGTTTTCTGGAAGCTGATCTTCCAATTGCTCCCATATCTTGATGGCAATATTCTCAATACTAGGAATCACATCTTTTAAGAAATCAACATCTAAATTAAAATTTTGGTGATCTAATTTAGATACCACACGCTCCTTAACAATGATTTTTAATTTTTTCAAATCCATAACGAATCCTGTATCTGGACTTGGCAAACCTTTAACCGTTACATACAAATCGAAGTTATGACCATGCCAATTTTTATTTGCACAGCGACCAAATACTTCCTCATTTTTTTCTTCTGACCAAGAGGGATTATACAGTTTGTGTGCACCATTGAAGTGCATTTTGCGTGTTACATAAACTTGTTTACCTGACATCGATGTATTTATGACTGCAAATTTAATGTTAAGTTTAAGTCCAAACTAACTATGGCCAAAGAAATCCAGAAACACCTCTAAGATTTTAACAATTAAACTTAAATTCGTACGTATGGCCATTGTTGTTACAGGTGCATCGGGTTTTATTGGAAGTTGTTTAGTAAAATTTCTGAACAATAAAGGATTAACTGATTTAATTTTGGTTGATGATTTTAGCCAAGAACGAAAAATTAAAAATTTAGAAAATATCAGCTTTACAGCAAAAATTGATCGTGATTTATTTATTCATGACATCCGTAGACATTCTATCGATTTTATATTTCATCTTGGTGCAAGAACTGATACTACTGAATTTGACTCGTCGATTTTTGATCGGTTAAATCTAAACTATTCTAAAACCCTTTGGAACTTTGCGTGCGAAAAAAAAATACCTTTTTTGTATGCCTCCTCTGCAGCCACCTATGGCAATGGTGAGTTTGGTTTTGATGATGATAAAGCAATTAATCAGTTATCACCATTGAATCCCTATGGTCAAAGTAAACAAGATTTTGATTTATGGGTAAATCAACAAAATATAAAACCCCCATTTTGGGTAGGACTTAAATTTTTCAATGTTTTTGGACCTAACGAATATCACAAGGGGCGGATGGCTAGTGTTGTTTTGCATGCATTCAATCAAATCCGTAAAAATGGAAGTTTAAATTTGTTTCAGTCTCATAACTCCAATTATAAGGATGGCGAACAAATGAGAGATTTTATCTACATAAAAGACTTGCTAAACCTTATGTGGTTTTGGTATGAGAATCAAAAAGATAGCGGAATTTATAATGCTGGATCGGGCGAAGCCAGAACATTTAATGACCTTGCCCTTGCAATTTTCACAGCGTTAGGACTTGAACCTAAAATTAGCTACATCCCTACACCTGAGGATATTAGAGACAAGTATCAATATTTCACCAAAGCTAGCATGAAAAAAACAATGGAGGCTGGATATCAAACTCCTTTTCATAGTTTAGAAAACGCCGTTAACGACTATGTAAATCGATATTTAAAAAATGAAATAAACTATTGAGTAGAGTTGTTAAAATAGGCTGGTTTATTGGAGGATTATTAATTGTTCTTTTATCCTATTTTTCGTTACAACACAAGGATGAAACCCCTCCAATACAATCCCTTAGCTTAGAACCATTTGCACAAGAAATAGCACCAGAAGCAGAGCTTATATTCAATCAAATAAGTTCTGCGAATTCTAAAACTTACACAGACTCCATAGGTCAGCTAATACGTGATGAAAAATGGTATTATCTTTCTTATAAAAATAAGCGTTTAAACCACTGGAATAGTAATAAAATTTACATTGACCCAACCGTTTTAAACAATCGTTCATTTCCCATTCGATATACTTTTGGCGATGATATTTATGTTGTCTTTAAATCTGAATCATCATTTCTTGGCTATCGAATAGTTAACGGAAATAAAGTCAATTCTCGATTGGTAAAATTTGATAAAGCCTTTCAAAACAAACTGATTTTAGCCGATAATATCCCAATAATGGATAATAAAATCAGTTTAAAAACTCAACATAGAGACGCCTATAAAGGTACTTTTTTAGTCATTTCTTTATTCACCTCATTTTTATTTCTCATTTTATTCTTGTTCCATGCTAAAAGAGAACAAAATTTAATGCATTTAGCTACCTTAATTGTAGTTGGTATAAATCTTTTGGTCTTCTATAACTTGAAAATTTCATACCATGACTATTTTTTCTTATCTAATCAGAATTTTAATACTCTTTCTAACGAACATCTTCTAACGATCTTGTTCATCCACTTGATATCGATTATTCTGATTAGTGTGAGCCTAATTTATATTTTCAGAAAATATAAGCGACCATTAACAGGTTCCATTATAATAGGTGTACTTGTCTTTAGTCTCGATTTTTTTATTCATCTAAGTATCAATATTATCACGCACATCAATATTCTGCTGGATTTTGAACGTTTAATCGAGTTTGACATCTCCTCCTATCTTCTTCTATCCTATATCTGTTTGAGTTTTATTTTATTTTGGGTTACCTGTTATTTCAGTAAATCAAAATTAAAACTACGTAACATTAACCATTGGATAAGCTATCTAATTGGTGTTTCAATATTTATTGGGTTTCAGTATGTCAATGCAGACCGTATTCCAATTAATTTGATTAGTATCTCATTACTATTGGGGTTATGCCTGCTCATAAATAGCTATGTCCAATCAATTAAGAAATTAGTTTATGTGTATTCATTTCTAACAGCAGCGATTATATCCGGCGTCATTTATTATTCTCAAACGGCACGAACTGAAAACTATTTGCTTGAATATGCTGCCAAAATAATGGATAATAAAGATGAGCAAACTATTAACAGATTAGCTCGAATAGAAAATCAATTAGCAC
Organism: Bacteroidia bacterium; assembly: GCA_016779945.1. Classification (GTDB taxonomy): domain Bacteria; phylum Bacteroidota; class Bacteroidia; order NS11-12g; family UBA9320; genus UBA9320. The sequence continues at coordinate 19,801 of JADHMR010000004.1, forward strand.
TCGAATTTTTAACCCCTGAAAATTATGAAGACTTTAACAATCGCAAGGACGTCATTGAAGGAAGAATTAAACAGCTATATTTTAGTAACTACCTCGAAAAATACGAACTAAAACTATTTAGTTTTGGAGCCGATGGCATTAATATTAATCAAAATAATCTCTATACAATTAATTACTTAGATAATCTATATAATAGTCAAACAAAACGGACAACCAGTGCATATTTTTACGAGTTAGATCAATCATCAACTAATAACGGATACATCGCTAAATTCGAAAATTGTGACATAAAAGGTCATTTTGGTACTACTTTTATATTGCTTGAACCTCGCATAATTCAATCCGACTTTCTTTACCCCGAGTCTTTTGCCAATCAAAAGGATAAAGAAATAATCTCTTTAGATAATTATTCCTATGGGATATACGTATCAGAAAAATTAATTAGCCAATTGGGTGAGTTCCCCTATCAGCTTCAAACTATACCCGTAAACAATAATGCTAATCTTTTTTTTGGTGGAATAAAACATACCCGATACTCAAATAATAACTATGACGTAATCTTGAGCGTGTATGCTAACCCATTTAGACAAATATTAACCATATTCACTTTTATACTTATTATAATCATCTTTATTGGTATGATTGGGTCATTGGTGCTGAAAGTTTTCTCGATTACCAATCAGCAAGTTACAATGATCTTTCTTCCCGACTTATCGCACCATTTAAGTTCAAGAATTCAAGTTGCAATTACAGGAATTTTAATTTTTGGTTTGCTATTATCGGTTTACACTATTGTTCAATTTGAAAAATCAAATTACAATGCAATGTTAGAAGAGCAACTGTTGAATAAAGTAAAAAATATTAGCTCTCGACTTCAAAATCGAGTCAATCTATCCAAGAAATTAAGTAACGAAGAAGAAAGGCTACTCATACTTAACGAAGAAAGTAATACGCATCAAGTTGATATCAATTTATTCGACAAAAACGGAAAACTCTTAGGTAGTTCAAAACCATACATCATAGATAATGAAATACTAGGAAGTCAAATGAATCCTCTTGCATATAGTAAGCTTAGTTTGGATAAAACTTCTCAATTACTCATTCAAGAAGAATTAGAAGGCTCAGACTATCTTAGTGCATATGTTCCTTTATTTGATGGGAAAAATGAAGTAATCGGTTATGTAAATACACCACTATTTTCGAAAAATGAACTACTAAATAAACAACTTTCCGATCTCATTATTAACATTATCAATGTATATTTTCTACTCCTTATTGTCAGTGGATTTATTGCTTATTTTATTAGTAAAGAAATCTCAAAACCATTAGAATCTATACGAGAAAAAATTGCAAAAACAGTCCTAAGGGGGTCTAATGAATTGATAAATTATAATCGAGACGATGAGATTGGTCAACTAGTCAAACAATACAATAAAATGGCAACAGAACTCCAAGAAAGTGCTCAGCAAATTGCTAGTTCAGAACGTGAAGGTGCCTGGAAAGAAATGGCCAAGCAGGTAGCTCACGAGATTAAAAATCCATTGACACCAATGAAACTTAGTATCCAACATTTGCAACGATCAATAAAAAACGATACTCCCGAAAAACAGCGTAGGCTTACACAAAAGACTTCAACTTTATTGCTTAAACAAATTGAAAGTTTAAGTATCATGGCTGAACAATTCAGTTCATTTGCTCAAATGCCCCAAGATCAATTTGAGGTTCTAAACCTTTCAGACATTACTCAAGAAATTGTATCCCTATTTAACCAAGACAAAAATATTCAAGTCGAATCTGAAATTCAAGAGAACGTATTTTTATGGGCTGACAGGGAACAGATTAAACGTGTACTCATAAATATTGTCAAAAATGCTACTCAGGCTATTCCCGAGGATTTAACTGGCAAAATAAAGATATCATTAAAAGCAAAAACTGAAATTCAAATTGAAATATCCGATAATGGAATAGGTATAGCTCCAGATAATTACCAAAATATATTTACTCCAAATTTCAGTACTAAAAATTCAGGAATGGGGTTAGGGTTAGCTTTATCCAAAAAAATTATCGAAATTTCTGGTGGCCAAATTGAATTTAAAAGCACTGTCAATTTGGGGACCACATTTTATATTTCACTTCCAGTGTATGAACATGAAAAATACTAGTTTAATCTTAATAAGTCTGTTTATACTGGTATCTTGTCAAGAGAATAAAATTCCTTCTAATTTTAAAAAATTACTATCCCAGCATAAATATACCCTAGTTATGTTTCTAGCTCCAGACTGCCCGTTATGTCATACCCTGTCAACACCCTTTTCAAAGTTGAATGAAAAATACCCAAATATGCAAGGTATTGGTATAATTAGTGGCAACTATTACTCGGCTATGGAAATTAACCATTTTGCAACTGAAACAGCGTTTAAGCCTGCTATTTTTAGAGATAATTCATATCAGATTGCTCGTCAATTGAATGCTACGGTAACTCCCGAATTTTATATATTAGATTCTACAGGTAACATATTATACCAAGGTATGATGGATGACCGAATAGAGCGATTGGGAAGCTACAAACAACAATGGAAAAACAATTACTTGGAGGATGCTATTCTATCCGTCAGAAATAATTTGAAACCAAAAATTGAGAGAACAACGCCAATTGGTTGTAGCTTAGAATATTAGATAGAGGGTTGATAAGAATCAATATATCTCGACTTTTTTTCAGCATATATATCCTCTATTTTAATCAAAATCATGGTTTCTTCAACATCACCAAAATACTGATTGTGAACCGTACCGAATGAACGCATAGTCGGTGACAAACTCATGTAATTATTAATTAATGGAGGTATATTTTCACCGCGGTCTCTGACAAAATTATTTAATAATTTGTGCCCCTGTTTAAAATCTAGTCCAACTAAATTTTCTTTAAATTCTTCGATATCAGAAGAAATACTGACTGCTTCAACGGGTGATATAAGCCCGTCTGGATCATTAAAAAAGTAATTCAGAAAATACATTAGAGCATCTCTAGCTTCTTTATTGTAGCTTGAGTATAGTGTTACTTTACCACTGTAGTATTTTATGTGCGGATTATCAACAACAATTGATCCAAGACCGTCCCAAAGGTTATCCAAAGCAAATATTCCTCGACGAGAAATATTTGATGGCTGAAAGTTAGGCTGAACCCAACTTCTTCCAAGTTCAACAGTATACGGCAAATAGTTTTTTTTGAATTGATCTGAATAGTTAAAATAACGTTGAGTTGCTAGCTCTAACGGTTCAGTATCTATGATTTTAGAACAATCTATAAATCGATATCCTCCAATAATTTCCTTTGACTCTGGAGCCCACACAATAAGTTGATTGTAGCAATTTTCACTCGTATCATATTGGTCAATATCAATTGACTGTCCAGTTCCACCGCCAGCACTTGCAAATGTCAACTCACGCAACCTTCCAATTTCATGCATCACATTTGGACTATTATGATGGTTAATAATGTAAATCTCATTACTCCCTTTATTTGTAGTGCGAATGAAACGGTCTTTTGTAAGTTCCTTTTGAATTAAATCCAACGGTACTGGAGGTGATATGTAATCCAAATTGGGGCTCATGCTTTGTCTTTTAAATTAAATGCAACATCTTTTATAAATGCTGCCCATTCAATATCTTTTCGAATGGTTGTATCAAGTATCTCAGGCTGAATAGCTTCTCCAAATATAATTTTAATTGATGTATTTCTTTGTTTAAATAATTCATTTACTAAAAAGAGCATCTCAATATTTGTCTTTATACCCAAAAACTCTCTTAGTCTACTTAACCGGTAAAAAAAAGGCGAAAGTTCTCCCTGAATATGGACGGGCACAATAGGCACCTTATATTTTCTAGCCCTTGTTACGAATGTCTTTTTCCATTCTAAATCTTTTACTACACCTTTTTTCTTCCTACTTACAAATCCAGAAGGAAAGATCACCACTGCTTCATTATTTGAGAATACATTATCAATATTTTTTAAAGACTGTGAAGCCGTACTTCCGTGTTTATTTACACCTACAACAATGTCTCTCATAGGTTGTAAGTTTAATAAAATATCGTTCACAATGAATTTAATATCAGATCTGTATTTAGAAAACTGATCCACAAATCCTAGTGCATCGAAACCACCTAAAGGGTGATTGGATGCGAAGATTACACCCCCAGTTTTTGGTGCATTTTCAATACCAATAATTTTAACATCAATATTAAATTCTTGAATTGCATTTTTACAAAACTGAATACCAGACACTCCTTGGTTATCTGCAATAATTCGGTTTACATCGTCCTCCCATAAAATTTTTTTTAGATAATTGATGATAAACCGAGGGAGTCTTTTTAATAACCTTGGATTCTTATCAAGGATGATTTTTTCTACATCTATAAATTTACCAACCATTCAATCACGAAAATAAGACTTAACTTTACTTTTAGTCCAAAAGATTTAGCACAGATAAATTGTAATCTAAAACTGCGTAGGTTTAACTTTGTGCAAGTGAAAAAGGTATTTTTTTTGATATTCATTTGTATGCTTCTCTTCGCATGCATTCATAAAAATACCTATACCTACACAAAAGATATTGCACCAATTTTACTGGAAAATTGCACCCCATGTCACCAACCTGATGGAGCAGCACCGTTCTCATTGATTAATTTCAACCAAGTTAATCGTAAGAAAAATACAATACTAGAAGTTACTCAAAGTGGACTAATGCCACCATGGCCTGCGGATCGAAATTACACGCATTTTATTGGTGAAAAATATTTATCAGAAAAAAATAAACGCATTATCAAGGAGTGGATTAAAATTGGAGCTCCAGAGGGAAATCCATCTGATCTTCCAAAAAACACTTATCTACCCATCAAAAGTTTTATTGGAGAACCCGATACAACACTATGGTTTGACAGCATATATATCGAGGGAAATAGTCAAGATCATTTTTATATAGCCACTTTACCTATTGAGCTTCCTGAAAAAAAATATGTAAGAGCCATGGAGTTTTTACCAGGTAAAAACAATCTCGTTCACCATATGAATGGTAGGCTCCTGAACTACGAAAATGATCAGAAAGTCTCAGTTAGTGAAGGGGAAAGACTGCTTGATTTAGAAATAAATGAACAAGAATATATCAATCAATTCAATCAATTAAAATTAGCAAATGATGACGGAAGTCGTCCGCAACAAATCAATTCAGCAGTTAATTATCTGCCAGGTTCAACTGGCCAAATTTATCCTGAAGGGATTGGTGGATTTACCATAAATTCTAAATCTATATTATTAGCTGATGATATCCATTTTGGCCCCATTCCTAAAGGTAAATGGTCACACAATAAGGTACATGTTTTTTTTAGTGACTCCGCTCCCAAAAGACCTATCAATGAAGTGATGATGGGCACCAACGGAGTAAGTAAAATAATTCCACCACTGGTAATTCCACCCCATCAGATTACCTCTCACACATCATTTTTAGAAATACCCGAAGATATCAGTGTTTTAACCGTAAATCCACATATGCATTTGCTCGGTAAAAGTTTCAAATCATTTGCAATAGACCCTAGCGGTGATACCATTCGTTTGATAAGCATTCCAAAATGGGACTTTAGGTGGCAATACTTCTACACGTTTCCGACTATGGTGAAAATCCCAAAAGGAAGTGTAATTTATCTTGAGGCATCATTTGACAATACCATAGATAACCCCAACAACCCTCACAACCCGCCACAAGAAATTAGCGAACGATTTGAGTTTGGTGGAGCAGGCATGAGAACTACAGACGAAATGCTACAATTTATCATCACATGGCTCCCCTACCAAAAAGGTGACGAGAACATCCGTCTAGACCTCTAAACAAAACCCGCTTTTCAGATGTTTTTTTAGTATAATGTATTTAAGCAAAAAAGATATCCAGTCTATGCAAAAAGTTGAACGACTCAACTTGATAAATTCTCTCTCTGGTATCAAACCTGCTAATCTAATTGGGACTAAAGATAAAAACGGGAACGAGAATTTAGCAATTTTTAGCTCGGTTATTCATCTTGGTAGCAATCCTGCTCTTTTTGGATTTATTTTAAGGCCTCAGGGGGATGTTCGTCGTCACACGCATGAAAATATAATATCTACAGAAATGTATACGATCAATTTTGTAACAACAGATTTTATGAAAAATGCTCATTACACTTCAGCCAAATTTGATGCAAAAACTAACGAGTTCGAGAAAAGTAAACTTACTCCTTCATATATAAAAGAATTTGATGCTCCATTTGTGAAAGAAAGCCCAATAAAAATGGGGCTTCGTTTCGTTGAGGAGATACCTATCAAATCTAATGGGACTACACTTATGGTTGGTCAAGTTGAACATATTATAATGCCCGATGAAAGCATGCATGATAATGGTCATCTAGACCTTGGATTTTTTAACGTAGCTGGAATTTCTGGCCTAAACACCTACTATAGCTTAACAAAAAAAGATCGATTCCCTTACGTTCGTAAAAACTTTAAACTTGAGGATTTAAAAATAGATTAATTCCCAAAAATATACAGAAGCTTAACATAAGCATTTCTCGGTTGACCTGTTATAATCCCTGGACCTGGATAACTAAGAGCCCTTCGTGTAAAATAAGTACTATTGAAGATATTATTTACAGATAGCTTTAATTGAAAATGCTTTTGATCATAGCCCATAGAATAATCGTGAATCACAAAAGAAGGTACAATTCCACGAGTTGCGTCACTAACCAAAATACTATTGTTTGCATCTGTATACTGCATATCTTGATAGTTAAACTGATATGAAGCATACCATTTTTTGTAACGAATACTAACTCCAGTTCTAAGTAGATGCGGGATTACATATTCTAGTTTTTTACCTTCAAACGATGAGAGTCCTTGAGAATATCTGCCATCAATATAGCTGTAATTTATAAATGACTCAATCTGCCAACTTGAATTATCCAATTTCATTAGATCTGATAGACTAAGCCTAACATACGATTCGATCCCACGGCTATATGCCCTTCCAATGTTTGTTCTGAATGCCGTCAACTGTTTTGCTCCATTTTGCTCAATAACAGTCTCAGAAATTCCAATCCTGTCGTGATAACTTAGGTAAAATAAACTGAGGTCAAACCAACAAATGTTAGGAATTAGATATCCTCTAAATGTGATATCTGTATTAAATCCTGACTCATCCTTTAGATTAGAATCAACTCTTAAATTAGGATTAGAAATACTCATATCACTGAAATTAATGGAGCGATAATTTTGGGTAATATTTGCTAAAATTTCAACTTGTTTAGTTTTTTTACTCAACCCAAGTCCTAGAAGTGGGAATTGTCTAAAATAACTACGCGAAACCGAGACAGTATCTTCAAAAATTAAACGACCCCCAGAAATTAATCTGTTTTTATAAAAACCATTAGCATTTGTTTCAATTGCCTCCAATCTTATCCCAGGTATAATAGAAATTTGATAGGGTAAACGAAAAATATTTTCAGCAAATAAGGCCGCATTATAGCCAGGATGCTGGTAATCAGACACACCTGCACTTTCCGGATTGATCAAATTAAAATCTGCATCGTCTCCTCCCTTTGCAAATCCTTGTCTGCTCCAATTAAACCCTCGATATGCTCTTACACCAACCAAAAAGGTAGATGGTTGTGTAATGAACGTGTAGTGTCTTAAAAACCGACTTTCAATACCCCAATTATTAAATTCTCCAATTATCAAATCGCGTTCTCTGTTGGCGTCTGGTCTATTAGGTCTACTGAGATCTCCTACTGATTTTCTGCTCGCATCCAAAGTGAAAAACCGAACATTTAATCTTCGTTGATTAGAGAATCTTTTATTCCAAATTAATGCGTATAAATTCCAGTCTACATCAAACCAATTTCGCAATCGTTTAGCTTGATATGGATTCATTTCAAACTCAGTATCTGTTAACCCCCCAGGCTGTTGAGCTAAATACTTCATTCGAGTATATTGAAATTTAATTTTAGACTTTTCAGAGATTTGATAGGCTAAAGAAACGTAACCGGTATTTTGGTGAAATTTTGCATTAGGTAAAAATCCCTCTCCTTGTTTTCTTTGAAAAAATCCATAGTAACTCCACTTATTTTTAGTCCCACCTATACTCGTAAAGCTATTCAAAAACTCAAAAGATCCACCCGTTAAACTTTGTCTAACAACCAATTGAGATTCTTCTTTTTCCTTCAATTGGTAATCTAAAAGTCCACCAAAATGTGGACCACTCTGCAGTGCTGCTGCTCCTCTTACAAAACGAATTTGCTCAATTGCCTCCGCTGGAGGGACATAATAAGACTCTGGATATCCAAGTGCATCTGCACTAATATCGTATCCATTCTGCCGCGTATTTAAATTACTTGTCCTATTTGGATTTAAACCCCTAGTACCGATATTTATTTGGAGGCCTGAAGCATCATTTTCCCATATGTTTAATCCGGGTATCCGATTGAAAAGTTGACGGGCATTATTATTCGCTAAATTCATAGTCCGCGAATCTGGTGCTATCAATTCCGTTTTTTTAGCTGCAAAAATTTCAGTCCCAATGACATTAGTTAAACTGGTCTTTGCTCGATTACCTAATACATTTACTCGATTTAACTGAACCCATAACTCAGGCACTTCGATGATTAATGAATTAATGCCTTTCTTTAAATAAATTTTATCTTTAATCTCCTGTTTTTCCAGCTGCAAACGATAGTAGTAATCCCCCGGTTGAAATCCGTATATCGAAGTATTTTGGGCATTAATTAAATAAATACTATCCCCTAAATAAAAAGTAGCATTCGTATTTTTCAACCCGTATATTTTTAATAGTAAGGATGATTGAGCCTGACATGTAAAGCTTAAAAAGACAAATGCTATGTATACCAAATGTCTCATTTTAATTCTCTAGCAATAATGTATGGTTTATTCCCCCAATTATCACTCTCATTCAATAAATCAACATTTGGATCAATATATCTTCGAGAAGTTCTTCCATTGATTGTTATGAACGAATTTACGAATACCTGAGGTTCAGAAACGAGGTCTTTATTTTTTTGGGCAATATGCTGAGCAAATTGAAGCATAAAATCGGGTTGGATAGCCATTTGTTTCTCTTGAAATGGTGTAAGATATTGAGCATTATCAATTTCCATGGATCGATTTTTATTTTTATCTTTTAAAACAAATGTTGCAACCCCTGCCTTTTCTACCAGCATCACCCTCCATCCAAAACGATAGCCAATTTCTGTCACAAACGTATTCCCTGAATAAGCCAGATGACGAAGAGGGAGAATAATCTGAATTAAAAAATAAATCCCTAGCAAAGGAGTTAATATTTTTTTATGATTGGCAGCTACAGTTTGCTCATTTTTATCTGTAAAACGCTTATATAGCCTCTGATGGAATTGATCACTAAAAAAGATTAGATTACTGGTTATCATCAACCATGGAAATATGCCAATATTAAATAAAACATATGTTGCAAGATGAAATATTACCACTGTAGCATACGCATATGGTCTTGTCTTTTTCCAACATAAAAAATAAACAATAGTGCAATCGTATAAAGCTCCAACCCAACTAAAAATAAAAGCTAGCTCAGTGTATTTGAATAATCCTCCAATGATGGGAAAATCATGATGTTCAGGCAACCAAATACGAAGAGGCAAAGCATTAAAAATCCAATCTGAATTTAGCTTAGCTATACCTGCATAGGTGTATACTATCCCAATTTGAAGGATAATTATCCAAATAAAGAACTGTGGAATTGTCTTACTTGGCTTTACACTACCCCTCCACACGTCCAGTGAAAAAGCACGATTTGCTGGTGTTAGTAAAAGTAAAAATCCAAGCAAGCAAACCAAATAATGATGGTTGAGATAGTTCGTAGCATCCACCAACTCGAAATAAGTAAATATACATAGAAAAATAACAAGAGCCCATCTATAAAAAAGACCAATTGCAACGAATAATGCAGTCAGTACCATCACAAAAAATAAAGGCTTTATAAAATATTGAGGGCACATCTCTACCCATTCAAAATTGTAATATTTGAAGAAAAAATCTGGCTGAACGTATAGCTTCTCAATCCATCCTTGCATCCAAAATCGAATGGAACTAAAAAACATCAATCCACCGAATAAAATTCGGAATGTAACCAAAGGATATATACTTCTTTGTGTGCTAATAACAGACCACATAAAACGGGTTAGTTTTAATCAGAATCACTCGGATTATCTACATAGGTAATGGGTATACACATCACACTTGGCATATCGCTTTTAAGGTAGATTACTTGTTCAGATAAGGCATTATATGCATTAATCACGTTTTCTTGATCATCATCAACACTCTCATGAAGTGTCTCTTGTATCGCATTGATTTTTTCAAGTGAAATATCAAACTGATTGATGATAACATCAGCCAGACCTACGCCATTTTTTTTTGCTCCAATTGTTCTCAAAATTTCAGCTAAGCCTTCGCCCTCTGTTCCGTCTTGCTTTATTCCTAAAAAAAGATTCTTAGTTGATTGTATTGCTGTTTTTGCCCATTCAAGTGATTTTCCACTATAGTAGGCTTCTACCTCTTTCGGATTCGTAAATCCAAGTGACAAAACACCACTTGGCACTCCTATTTTATCTCGTTTAATATACTCATAGTCTCTATTTAAGGCATTAACAATTAGATTTATAGACTGGCCGTCTGTAGTTCCCGTATTTTGTTTGAACTCATTCGCATAAATAATCCAATTTTCGAGAACAATATCTAATTTTTTGTTCATATCCTCCAGTGCTGCTTTGGCATAAACACCATATGTACCGTTTGTGTTGAACGAGTCTATGATGCCTTCATCATTGGATGAAAGTCCATATAACAAAAAATCGAGAAGAGGTAGGCCTTTATTGTATTCATCAGGAGAAGAAAAATCCATTTTACGGTCTTGAATATCCAATAAAACTTTGGATACATTCAATGGGAAATTATTGAATGAACTTACCCAAAAAACATCTTCACCTGGACCAAATGAAAAAGCACTTACTGTCTGCCAAAGCTTGTATGTCGCCAAATATTCTGTTCTGAATCGAGTCAGATTAACTAACTGTGGATCATCAATAAAATTCACTCCTTCTCGATAGCATTCATCAAATTGTCTATCAAATGATTGAAGTCTGGGCAAAATGATGTCATCTGCATAATTGGTGAGAAGAGGAGAAATGTCGTATTCTGATATACAGCTGGGGGTAAATTTTTGATTATTATCCTTACAAGAGGATAAAAATCCAAAAGTAAAAAGTATGCTAACAGCTACAAAAAAATTATATTTAGATGTAATGTAAGTTATCATTTGTATGCTCCTATAATTGGTCTTTGATATCATCCAATCCGTAAATTGATGATAATTTGATTTTAGCATCATTAAGTCCTTTAGCATCGATCGAATAAAAATCCAATTCTAACAGGGATTCTGAAGCTCCTAGATTGAATAAAATCTCTGATAAGTCTGAGGAGTTGATGGTTTTGTACGAATTGAATTTTAGAGCATATGCAAAACCATATGCCTCTGCTAACGCATGACCCTTAATACAAACGTCATTCATATTTCCTAATGTTTCGTTGATGTAATGAATAGCGTTTGCAGCAGCTAATTTTTCAATAGCTAATCTTACATTGATAATTGCAGCATCTCTATTAACCATATTCTTATTAGTGATAGCTGCTCTACCTGCTATAAAAGCTTCCATTAATTCGTGATTGCATGCCAATAATTGGTTTCGTTTATTGGCATACGACCCCCAAAATATCAAATTATCCGTATTCGTAGGAAAATCTAATGGTACACCCAAATATCCAAATGCCTCATCCCAATGATGTTCCATTGCCGTTCCTTTGCCCGGTATCACCTCTTCATTGTCTGCATTTATTTTAGTGTCTCCTGTGTATACCTCATTAATCTGATATGCGATAAAAGCTCCCATCAATCCTTTTTCAAAAACCTGAGCTTCATCTACACCATTCGCATTTAACAAATATTGTTTAGAATTATCGTTTGAGGAAACGACCCCTGAAATACCTTTAATATGTGCTTGTGATGAATTACTTGAATTAGCTATACTTTTCAAAAGACTTTCAAAATCTGACTGTAAAGGTTCAAAGGTTTTATTCTTAATCTGCTTAGAATCCTCGTATAGACCCGCCCAACCAGCTTTTTCTGAATCATTAGTAAACATGGCTACTACTTTTTCGATGTTTAGTGTATTGCCTGATACATTTACTGTTTTGAGATAGTTCTTGATTTCTAGTAATTGGTTTAACCGCTGGGTTTGTCCGGTATATGATACATTTTCAAACGCAGTATATGTGTCTGGTATCCTATAACTGTTATCTGTAATAACAATCGGCAACTCTTTCTTACAAGAATGTAGAGTCACAGAAATAAGGGCTATACAGCCCATTAAAACTCTTAATTTGATTTTCATTTTCATTTTTTTTGTTGGAGAATTACTTTGAATCCTACCTAATAATGGTACAAATTTAAACACTATTTTTAATTGGTCTAAATAAGTTTAATAAATTTTTAACATTGTGTAAATCATCTGAATTACACACACGATTTAGAGGAATTTAGGGGTGTAATAAAAACCAATCAAAGCCTTAAATTTGCGGCAATGCACAGAACACACACTTGCGGCGAGTTAAGAGATTCTCATATTGGTAAAGAAGTCACCCTAAGCGGTTGGGTCCAGAGACGAAGAGATTTTGGAGCAATGACCTTCATCGATTTAAGAGATCGATATGGTATTACTCAGTTGAGCTTTAATGAAGACCAAGATAAAGAATTAAACACGCGAGCCCGATCTTTGGGTCGTGAGTTTGTGATAAAAGTCAAAGGAGAAGTTATTGAACGAAGCAATAAGAACAACCATATCCCTACGGGCGATATTGAAATTCAAGTGCGAGAATTTGAAATTCTTAATGCAGCCCATACTCCCCCTTTTACTATAGAAGACGAAACAGACGGTGGCGAAGAAATTCGTCTGAAATATCGATACCTTGATTTACGAAGAAATCCTATTCAAGATAAAATAGTTCTCCGTAGTAAGCTCAATAAAGCTATTAGAGATTACTTGAACGACGCAGATTTTATTGATGTAGAAACACCTGTTCTTATTAAATCTACACCCGAAGGTGCTCGTGATTTTGTAGTACCTAGCCGAATGAACGAAGGGCAATATTACGCTCTGCCTCAGAGTCCTCAGACCTTTAAACAACTACTCATGGTGAGTGGATTAGACAAGTATTACCAGATTGTAAAATGTTTTAGAGACGAAGATTTTAGAGCAGATAGACAACCTGAATTTACTCAAATCGATTGTGAAATGAGTTTTGTAGAACGTGATGATGTGCTTTCCACATTTGAAGGAATGATTCGTTCTGTGTTTAAAAAAGTAAAAAATATTGACTTAGGAGATATCCCTGTATTGACATATGACGAGGCAATTAGAAGGTTTGGAAGCGATAAACCAGATATGCGGTTCGGCATGGAATTGGTGGATATCAATGAGGTTACCAAAGGAAACGGTTTTGGAGTATTTGACAATGCAGAGCATGTAGTTGCAATTAATGTTTCTGGAGGTAACTCCTACACAAGAAAACAACTTGACGAACTCACGAACTGGGTCAAACGTCCACAAATTGGTGCTTTAGGAATGATTTACTGTAGGGTAAATGAAGATGGAAGTTTTAAATCTTCTGTAGATAAATTTTTCTCTCCTGACCAACTTGCTAAATGGGCTGAAGTGTGTGACAGCAAACCAAATGATCTTATACTAATCCTCAGTGGTGATGCCACCAAAGTCCGAAAACAAATGAACGAACTTCGACTATACGTTGCTGATCGTGAAGGGCTTCGAGCTAAAGACAAATTCAAAGGTTGTTGGGTAGTTGATTTTCCGTTGGTGGAATATGATAAGGAAAGTGATAAGTGGCATGCCATGCATCATCCATTTACCTCACCTATACCTGAAGACCGCCAACACATGAAATCAGATCCTGCCAGGGTCAAAGCAAATGCTTACGATATGGCAATCAACGGTATGGAAGTCGGTGGTGGAAGTATTCGTATCCACGACAAAGAACTCCAAAAAGAAATGTTTGACTTACTTGGATTTTCTGAAGAAGAGGCTCAAGAACAATTCGGATTTTTGATGAATGCATTTGAATATGGAGCACCACCTCACGGCGGAATAGCATTTGGATTAGACCGATTAGCAGCTATTCTAGCAGGAACCGATTCCATTCGTGATGTCATTGCTTTCCCAAAAAACAATATGGGTAGAGATGTAATGATAAATGCTCCAGCTCCTCTCAATGCAGATCAAAAAAAAGAACTGGACCTTTGATTAGTCTAAGGTAGTTTTATCAAACATTGCCTTTTGATAGTCATTATAACATTCTAAAATTACAGGCAAAAACTCTTCATTCTGTTCCTTTTCGTTTTGTGCTTTTATATATTGGTATTCCACTTTTGAAAAACCATTGGTAATAGACTCCGAAAAACAGGAGCAATATTCTTCTGTTTCTTTTGCAAATCGAACAGCACGTCCACCAACATCATCAATACACATTTTTTTTAAATGCTCTTTATCTTCAGCAGTCCATTGATTTTTATTTGATAAATAACCAGTTATTATTCGAGATACCCCCCATAATACGAAAAGTGCTGATAGTGCGTAAATAGCTATTTTTTGAATCTGACTAGACATAATTTTGTGCTACAAAACTCCTACTTTTTATTGAATCATGGTTATTTTTGGATGTAATAATTCATGAAATTTACAGCAAATTCACCTGAAGAATACATTGCTCAACTTCCCAAAGAGCGAAAAGAGGTCTTTATTAAGATTCGAGATACCATTAACAAAAATATTCCTTCTGGCTTTGAAGAATGCATAAATTATGGCATGATTGGTTATGTAGTTCCCAAGTCAGTTTACCCTGCCGGATACCATGCTGATCCTAGGCTCCCACTCCCATTTGCTAACATCGCATCTCAAAAAAACTTCATTGCTCTCTATCACATGGGTATATATTCCGATCCTGATATGCTCAAATGGTTTCAAACTGAATATGCCCAACATTGCAAATACAAATTAGATATGGGCAAGAGTTGTATACGGTTTAAGAGAATGGATGATATTCCATTTGATCTTATTGCAAAACTTATGGGTAAAATGACCCCTAAAGATTGGATTAATCGTTATGAAAGTTCTTTAAAATAGCTATTGATTTTTTAAGAAACTGATTAATTGAGCAACAGCCAGACCACGATGACTTATTATTGCCTTCTCTGCTAGAGACATCTCTGCAAATGTCTTATTACTTCCTTTTGGTAGAAAAATAGGATCATACCCAAAGCCTTTCTTGCCTGATTTTTTTAGTGTAATTTCTCCATCACATACCCCCTCAAATTCATAAAAAACTCCATTCAAACACAATGAAATACAAGTTCTAAATCGTGCCTTTCGATTTGATTTTCCCAAAAGATTATGCAACAATAAGTTCATGTTGTCTTCAGCACTTTTTTGAACTCCTGCATATCGAGCTGAATAAACTCCAGGCTCTCCGTTTAAAGCCTCTACCTCAAGGCCTGTATCGTCTGCAAAACAACTTTCATTTGTTTTTTCCCATACTTGTTCGGCTTTTTGTCGTGCATTTTCATCTAAAGTATTCCCTGTTTCTGATAGTTCCTCAGGAAACAATAATGGATCAAGACCAATCACGTCATAATTTGCTAATTGAGACTGAATCTCATATAACTTATTGGGATTTTGGGAAGCAAGAATGATTTTCATCAAGACAAAAGTAAGGTTTATCGCCATTTGAATTTTAGATTAATTGATCACTAAAAAAATAGCATATTTGTTGTATTATTGACTCTTCTGTTTCCATATCACAACAACCTCTTGCCGAACGCGTAAGACCAAGAAGTTTAGACGAACTTGTTGGTCAACGTCATATCATTGGTAATGGTAAGCCCCTCCGAAAAACTATCGAAAACGGGAGCATGTATTCATGCATATTTTGGGGTCCTCCAGGAGTTGGAAAAACTACCATAGCTCAAATTATTTCAAACACCCTTAAAACTCCATTTTTTCAATTGAGTGCAATAAATGCTGTGGTAAAAGACGTCCGTGAAGCCATCGAAAAGGCGAAAAAAACAAAATTTTTAGGTAGTGGAGGAAGTGCTATTTTATTTATTGATGAAATTCATCGGTTTAATAAAAGTCAACAAGACGCTCTCCTTGGGGCAGTTGAGCAAGGTATCATCACATTGATTGGTGCCACTACAGAAAATCCAAGTTTTGAGGTAAATGCAGCTCTTCTCTCGCGATGTGAAGTATTTGTTCTCAAGGCCTTAGAACTCGAGGATTTAAAGCAACTCGTAGTGCAAGCTTGTAAAAATGATCAGCTACTTAGTCAAAAAGAAATTAAGATAAATGAGTGGGAATCGCTCACTAAAATCAGCGGTGGTGATGGCCGAAAGCTTCTTAATGCACTTGAGATTATAGTAAACTACTCTGGTAAAAAAAAGGTCCAAATCAATAATGCCCTTGTGGATGAGGCCATTCAACAACGGCTAGCTCATTTCGACAAAGGAGGTGAACAACACTATGACATCATATCTGCCTTTATCAAATCAATTCGAGGAAGCGACCCAAATGCTGCAGTTTACTATTTGGCTCGAATGATTGCTGGTGGAGAAGACCCCAAATTTATTGCACGTAGGCTGATAATAGCTGCGAGTGAGGATATCGGAAATGCGAATCCTAACGCACTACTTTTGGCTAATCAATGTTTTAGTGCAGTTAACCATGTAGGTTATCCGGAGTGCAGAATCATCCTCTCACAAACTGCCATTTATCTAGCAACCAGTCCAAAAAGTAATGCCGCATATATGGCCATTAACAATGCTCAAGCGTTAGTTAAAGAAACGGGTGACCTTCCTATTCCTCTCAGTCTCCGTAATGCACCTACTCAACTCATGAAAGACCTAAATTATGGCAAAGGATATCCCTATGCTCATGACTTCCCCAATAATTTTGCTTTCCACGAATTTTTACCCGATTCGATTGCAAATACAGCATTATACAACCCAGGAAATAATTCTGCAGAAAACAAGGCAAGAGAAAGACTCAAAGAACTCTGGAAGAAAAAGTATGGATATTGAATTAGTCTAAAATAATCAATTGGACTTTTTCAATTTTTTGTTCAATAGCTTCAACAATTTTAATTTCAAACTGATCGATGATAAAGATTTCGCCAGTAGGCGGTATCTCTTCTAAATTGGCAAGTATGAATCCCCCAAGTGTTTCATATTCTCCATCAGGAATATCTAAGTTATATTTTTCATTAAGATAATCAACCTCAAGTTTAGCATTAAGGACTAGCTGTCCACCATTAGTAACCAACTCATTATCTTCAACTTCGTCATGTTCATCTTCTATCTCTCCAAAGATTTCTTCCATAATATCTTCTACAGTAATAATACCTGCAGTACCACCATATTCATCTACCACTAAAGCAATACTTCGTTGAGATTTGGAAAACTCATTAAGCATCTCATTGGCACTTTTAGATTCATTTGTAATAAGTATAGGTAACAAAACTGACTGAATGCTTTTTGGCTTTTTATGTAGGTCTAAGTGATGTACATATCCGATGATATGATCAATATTTTCTTTATAAACAAGAATCTTGGAATGACGTGTATCAATGAATAGTTTTTCTAAATCATCAATCGAATTTTCAATATCAATTGCAATAATTTCAGTTCGAGGTACAAGGCAATCTCGTACTTCAACATTTCCAAAATCCAATGCATTCTTCAGAATTTCAGTATCTACATCAGGCTCTTCTCCATCAGGTGGCAGATGAGATGACTGTGAGATAAAATGATCAAGGTCAATCTTACTAAAAGCAGGTGATTCATTGGCAAACTCCATTTTGAAAATTTTAACCAACATAAAATTGCTCAACCATATCACAAATTGAACAATCGGCCACAGAACTACATAAAAAAATTGGAATGGATATACCAATACACTCAATATACCGCTGGGATTAAGTCTAAATAGAGCTTTTGGTAAAAACTCAGCAGTAATTAAAACAATACCGGTTGATATGAACGTTGCTAGAATCAATGCTGGAAATGATCCTAAATACGCAAATTGGGGTCTAAATATCTCTTCCATCGTTACTCCGTAAACCACCAATGCTATATTGTTACCAACTAATATGGTGCTGATAAATTTGGAAGGAGATTTGATGTAGTTTGAGCACAATTTTGCCCAATGTTTCCCTTGGTTACTTTTGAGCTCTATGCGTAATTTATTTACAGAGATAAATGCAATCTCAAGACCGGAGAAAAAAGCTGACAAAAGCAGCATCAAAATTACAAGTGTAATGGGTGACATGAAATAACGTACACAAAGATAAACGATATCTTATTACTTAACTCGTGTTTTTGTTCTTGGCTAAATTATGAATTAACTTCGTACTCAACCAAAAAATGATGAAGTCAAAAAATATACTGCTTGGAATTATAATCGCCACATTTGTTGGTATTTTCTCAAGTTGTGAAGATGAAGGTTGCGATGTATGCGGTCTTGAAACAGTTGAAGTTATTGAACTTAACACAGAATTTGGAAATATCTACATCCAACTTTTTGAGGAGACCCCTATTCACTATCGCAATTTTGATAGTCTAGTTCGTGCTCGTTTTTATGACTCTACAGAATTTCACCGATGTGTGGATGATTTTGTGATACAAGGAGGAAGTCCAACTAGCAAGGACGATAACCGTAATAATGACGGCTCCGGTGGCCCAGGTTATACACTCCCAGCAGAGATTGACACAACAATACATAAACACGAATATGGAAGTTTGGCTGCAGCTAGACTGGGCAATATGACTAACCCCGAAAGACGCTCAAGCGGATCGCAATTTTATATTGTCACAGACCCTGATGGAGCATCATTCCTAGATGGTGAATACACCGTATTTGGTAAAGTGCTTGCAGGTATGGATGTTGCAAAAATCATTGAAAGTCAATCAAAAAATTCATCCGGACTTCCTGATCAACGAATCAAAATGTTTATACGCCGTGCATCTCTGTCACGCAATGAGGCAACACAATTAGGAATTGTGTTGTAGTGATAAAAAATATGTTGGTGATGGTGGAATTACACCGAAAAACTTTCCCCACAACCACAAGTTCTGTTGGCATTGGGATTGTTAAATTGGAAACCTTTTCCGTTCAGACCGTCAGTGAAATCGAGTTCGGTGCCACAGAGGTATAAAAAGCTTTTCATATCGCAAACGATTTTATAACCGTTGCTCTCAAACTCTTGATCACCCTCTTGACTTTCGTTATCAAAATCCATTTTATAACTCAAACCAGAACACCCACCTCCAACTACTGAAACTCGAATAAAATAACCATTATTCAATCCTTCAGTCTCCATCAGACTGTTAACTTGTTGTGCCGCTCTTTCTGAAACTGTAATCATGTCTTAGTTAATTAATAGTGTTTTTTGTTATCCTCAATAGGTTCTAATCCTTGCTTCTGACGATAATCATTAATTGCCATTTTTATAGCATCTTCAGCTAACACAGAGCAATGAATTTTTACGGGAGGTAATGCTAACTCTTCAACAATTTCCATATTATCAATTTCCATAGCAGAATCTACCGTTTTGCCTTTAAGCCACTCCGTAGCGAGTGAGGAAGAAGCAATAGCAGAGCCACATCCAAAAGTTTTGAATTTTGCATCCTTGATAATTCCTGTTGCATCATCTACATCGATTTGAAGACGCATCACGTCTCCACATTCAGGTGCACCAACAAGGCCGGTACCAACGCTTTTAGAATCTTTGTCTAACTTACCAATGTTTCTTGGATTTTGGTAATGATCGATTACTTTTTTTGAATATGCCATATCGTTATGTTATTATTTTTTTCTGTTGTTTAATGTTCTGCCCATTCGATGGTTTTCAAATCAATACCATCTTGAAACATTTCCCAGAGTGGGCTCATCTCTCGGAGTTTATTTACTGCTGTTTTTACATGATTTATTGCGAAATCTACTTCTTCTTCAGTTGTAAATCTTCCCAATCCAAAACGTAGTGAAGAATGTGCTAATTCGTCGTCTAATCCTAACGATTTGAGAACATAACTTGGCTCTAATGAAGCACTTGTACAAGCACTCCCACTAGATACTGCAATATCTTTAGTTCCCATCATAAGCCCTTCTCCTTCAACAAATTTAAATGAAATATTAGCTACATGAGGTAGACGATGTGCTGGATTTCCATTCACATAGGCTTCCTCGATGGTAAGTAATTCTTTTTCTAATTTATCTCTCAAAGCACTCAGTCTGACCGCTTCTTGTTCCATTTCTTGCCCACATAATTCGCATGCTTTTCCAAATCCTACGATTCCTGGCACGTTAAGGGTACCGCTTCGCATTCCACGCTCATGTCCGCCACCATCCATTTGGCTAGTTACCTTTACCCTTGGATTTTTTCTTCGAACATACAAAGCACCGACTCCTTTTGGGCCATACATTTTGTGTGCAGTAAAACTCAATAGATCAATACCATCAGCTATCACATCCACAGGAATTTTTCCTACAGCTTGAGTTGCATCAGTGTGGAAGAGTAAGTTATTTTTCTTTGCAATTGCCGAAATGGCTTTGATATCTTGAATTACTCCAATCTCATTATTTCCATACATAATGGTAATGAGGATTGTTTTATCAGTAATCGCAGCTTCTAATTCATCAAGATTGATAAGTCCATCTTCGTTTGGAGAGAGGTAAGTTACCTCTGCACCCATTTTTTCTACTTTTTTACACGCATCTAATACTGCTTTGTGCTCAGTAGTTACGGTAATCATGTGATTACCTTGGGAGCCGTACATTTCGTATACTCCTTTGATGGCTAAGTTATTTGCTTCAGTAGCTCCTGAAGTGAAGATAATTTCTTTGGAAGTACTCCCAATTAAGTGAGCTACTTGATCTCGAGCATCATCAACTGCTTTTTCGGCATTCCACCCAAAGCTGTGATTTCTACTAGCTGCATTACCAAATTGTTCATTAAAAAATGGCAACATCGACTCTAATACCCTTGGATCCATGGGTGTTGTCGAATTATTATCGAGGTATATGGGTAGGTTCATTACGCTTATTCTTATTTAGACTTATTCTAACTGCAAATATAACGTGTAATTTTCAAAAATGTTTGAAGTTTTTTTTGTGTTTTGGTGTTCTAAATTCTGCTATAAATGTCCTTTCATTTTCGATGTAGCAATTATGAATAACATATAGATTCTTAGCCCAAATACTTGCTATGTGAGAAGGAAACCTTGATGAGAACTAACCATTTTTTGACAGTATCTTTGTGTTATGCAAAAAATTGAGCATATAGGTATCGCCGTTAAAAATTTAGAAGAAAGCAATCAACGATTTGCTAAGTTACTAAATACCATTCACTACAAGACAGAAGAAGTACAAAGTGAAGGAGTTATTACTTCATTTTTTCGTGTTGGAGATGTGAAAATTGAGCTGTTACAAGCTACTTCCGAATCTAGTCCTATTCATCGGTTTATTGATTCTAAAGGGGAAGGTATCCACCACATTGCTTTTGCAGTAGATGATGTCAATGCTGAACTCAAACGATTGAAAGATGCAGGTTTTGACGCTATTCACGACAAACCAAAACCAGGTGCTGATAACAAGATTATTGCCTTCTTGCATCCCAAATCTACTAATGGAGTACTTACTGAACTTTGTGCCGAACAACTCTAACTTTTTATAAGTTTGTATTTTGCAATCACTTAAACACCAACGCAAAACTATGTCATCTAGTAAAAATATCCGTCTGATCTTAGGCTTTTTGGGGCTTGTACTTCTATGCTATGTACTGTGGAATGTACGCCTAATGATTTATTCTTTTTTTGCTGCTACAATTGTTGCTTTTATCGCACGTCCGCTCATGCGTTTACTGGGACTTATTCGTATCAAAAAATGGCAACTTCCCAACACTCTAAGAGCAGCTTTAGTACTTTCTTTTATGATTGGTGTAGTGGCTAGCATCATTCGGTTTTTAGCTCCTATTATTATTAATCAGGCTCATATTTTGTCTCAAATTGATACTAACGGTGTATTTAATCGTATTCAATCCCAACTAACAACTTTGCCTTCTTGGTTGGTTTCAGACACTGATATCTATACAAATATGCAAGAAGAAATCAATCAACTTCTCACCATTAGTGATGTTGGTACATACTTGGGCAATATAATTGGAGGAATATCAAGTACGCTTATTGGAATTTTTTCTGTGCTGTTTATCAGCTTCTTTTTACTAAAAGACGGGCAAATCATAAATCAGATTATTACGAGCTTATCTCCCGAAAAATATCTTAATAAGGTAAAAACAATTGTGGTGGAGACCAAAGATTTATTATCCCGTTATTTTATTGGTGTATTGGTGCAAGTAACGGTAGTTGTATTGGTGATCACAATCGGCCTTTCAATCGCTGGGGTAAAAAATGCCCTACTCATTGGTGTAATTGCTGGGGTATTCAACATCATACCATACATAGGTCCGCTCATGGGTGCTGGTATAGGCTTATTATTAGCTGCTACTTCTCAATTAGAAACTGCACCCGACATGGTATTATCTGGTTTTTTGTTAAGTGCTCTTATTCCGTTTGTCGTAGCACAATTGTTGGATAATTTTGTGCTTCAACCGGTTATCTTTTCCAAAAGTGTAAAGGCTCACCCTCTCGAAATTTTTATGGTCATTCTTGCTGCGGGTTCGCTTGCGGGTATCGTTGGTATGATCATAGCGGTTCCTACCTACTCATTTATTCGAATCATTGCTAAAGAATTTTTTAACGGCTACAAGATTGTTCAAGGACTGACTAAAGATTTGTAAACTAAATGATGATGCTATCATCCTCAAATGAACAATGTAAATCCGTAAATCATTTGAAGAATTATCTTTGCAACTTGAAACCATTAACCTCTACCCTCTTATTTTTTATTTTCACACTCTGTTCTGTGGAGACATCTGCTCAGACCTATAGAAGTCAAAATTGGTCAGGAAACATCTACTTGGGTGCAAGCAATATGATGGGCGATTTAGGTGGTAGTAACTTCGTAGGAAGTCGTGGGATTTTTGACTGGGACATTAAAGCTACTCGACCTGCTATTGGTGCTGGCATTGCATTACATATGGGGGCTGTATCACTTGCTACTAATTTTTTGGTTACGCATTTAGCTGGCAATGACGCCTACTCAAGTCAAGAATTTCATGAGGATCGAAATTTAAGTGTTCGTACTGACTTAGTGGAAGCTGACCTCTTATTTGAGTATCGTCCTTGGAGTCGGAAAAAAGGGTTTAATCGTTTTTATATTTACAGTGGTATCGGAGCTATTTACTTTCAACCCAAGACTGAGTATCAAGATGATTGGTACAAGCTCCGTGAACTAGGCACCGAAGGTCAATTTACAGAAGATGGTTCAGGACCATATAGTGACCTCTCTATTGTCATTCCATACGGATTAGGGTACAAGTTTCGACTTGCAAAAAGTACTTCATTGATTCTAGATTTAGGATTTCGAAAAACATTTACAGACTACCTTGATGACGTAAGTACTGTTTACGCTGATCCTGAACTAGTCGGTAATGAGAAGGGAAATATTGCTCAGCAACTATCCAATCGTTCGCTTACGGCAAAAGCAGTAGGCGATGATCGAGGAAATTCAGAAAAAACTGACAGTTATCACATTTTGTCAATTAAGTTTGAATATATTTTTGGTGGGAAGTCTGGAGATGGGTGTTACTATAATCGTAACCCTCCAAAGTCACGAAGCACAAGAATCAACCAACGTAGGATGTTTTTAAAATAATCCTAACCACTGAATCCATTCATTGCACCAGTCAACCCTTTAATAATCCAAGATTCAATTGCTTCACATGCACGATCTTTTTGAAGGGCTACTTCAATGGATTCATTCTCATCCCATTTTCCTAGTACGAATTCAACTTGTCTGCCGCGGGGAAAATCTCCCTTTGCACCAAAACGAATACGATGATATTGGTCGGTACCCAATTGCTGTTGGATATCCTTAAGACCGTTATGACCACCAGCACTACCCTTACCGCGAATTCGTAATTTCCCCAAATCGATGGATATATCGTCGGTTATGATGATGAAATTTTTGGGTGCTATGCGTTCAATTTTCATCCAATGTTTGACAGCTTTACCACTAAGGTTCATGAAAGTCGTGGGTTTTATGCAAACCACCTGCTTGCCCCTAAATTTGAATTTGGCAATGTTAGCTAATCGCCCGCTTTCCCATTCTGCGTCATGTTGACTAACCCATTGATCGAGAACTTCGAACCCAATGTTGTGTCTAGTATGATTATACTCAGGTCCGATATTGCCTAATCCAACTACCAAAAATTTCATCGAATCTGGCTCTGTGGGTTCAAATAGCGATTTAATTGATTTAATCCAAGACATGAAGTGTACATTGATTTATTTTAATTAATTGCGTTGATGGGTGTTTTGGATGCTTTAAAAGCAGGGTACAAAGATATGCTAGAACCTAAAAATAGAATAGTCAATACCGTGAGTGTTACATCACTCCATAATAAATCTACTGGATAAGCAGATACAATGGCATTCTCCAAAGCAAACCATTCAAAATAGGATTGTGACCACACTAGTAAAATTGAGCATAATATCCCTATTCCTCCACCGATTAGAGCAATATATGTGCCTTGCCACAAGAAGACCCAAAATAGAGTGCCTTCTTCAGCTCCCATGCTTTTAAGTATTCCAATGTCTTTTTTCTTATCAATCACCAGCATAATTAACGAACCAAAAATATTGAAGGATGAAATGAAAAGGACTAAGGATAAAATTGCATAGGTAAACCATTTCTCACTACTGAAAATCTTGTAAAGAACCTCGTTGAGTTCTCGACGAGTTTTGACTTCCCAATCATCCCCAAGTACTTTTATTAAATTTTCTTTGGCTTCGATGGGATCTTCTCCTGCTTTCAACGATACCTCTAGAGCACTGATAGCATTGGGATATGACAATAATTTTTGCGCAAAATCTAACCGAGTCATAAATACCTCATTATCTACTTCTTCATGCACTGTGAATGTTCCGCTTGACCGGAGATATTCTGTACTTAGAGAAGCAGTCGGGTTCAACGCACTATACGCAACATCCCTTCGAGGAACAAATACAGTAACTAATTCTGGACTTCCAGGAAATAAATTGAGTTTTTGAGCAAGGCCTGCACCAAAAACACCAAAATTTTTAAGGGAATCTCCTAAATAAAATTCGCCCAATACAACAATGGAGTCTAAAGTGTTATTAGGAGCCTTTGAATCAATACCTTTAATGCGAGCAATTTCTTGATGTTGGTCATATTTAATGACTACTTTTTCTTCTAAAACAGGCGTGTAATAATCTACCGCTCCTATTTTATTTAATTGATTTTCAAGCGAGGAATGAAGTTTAAATGTTTTCTCACCTTTAGCTGTAATTTTAATATCAGGATCATAATTATTTATCATACTTTCCACAATATTCTCGAACCCATTAAATGTGGAAAGAACAATTATCATTGCAAAAGACCCTACGCCAAAACCAAGCATAGCAATGCCCGTAATTATATTGATAGCATTAATTTTCTTTTTAGAAAAAAGATATCGATATGCAATAAACAGGGAGAGCCTCACTGTTTTAAATTATAAGTTATCGAGAATTGAATTAATCCGCTCAGCATGATCCATAGTAGTATCCAGATAAAAGTTAAGCTCGGGTATTTTACGTACCCGTTTACCCATTACTTGGGCTAACTCCTGGCGAATTTCTTTGTTATGAAAATCGATAGTATAAAGACTCTTGTCTTTGTCTTTAGAGTTGAGAATGCTCACATATACTTTTGCCAATCCCAGATCTGCTGTAGCTTTTACTTCTACAACGGTAACTAACTCACCAGGAAGAATACGTTGACACACCCGTGACAAAATTGGAGCTAAATCTCGCTGAACTGCTCGCGATATTTTTTCTGTACGAATGCTCATTAACGGAGCGAAAATTCTGAACTTCCCATCTTGTAATTCTGGCTGTACACATTCACCGTATAATTACCTTCAGTCATCCCGTCAGTTTTTGGAATAGAAAATGTAACGGTTTCGTTTTTGTTCTGAAAATTGACTGATTTTTTTATTGTGTACATTCGATCCCCTCCATCAAAATTGAATGTACCCGAAGTATTATTATCCGTATGCAATGTGCTTTTATTTGGTGTTACAACTTGAAAATACAATGTTTTATTCCCTTGTTCTACTAAGTCATTATTCCCTAATGTACAAGAAACTTCAATTTTTTCTAATTTGGATAGTTTGTCCGTTATTTTAAGTCCTCCAACTAGGGCATTACGCATGGGAGCAGCAATTAATGATTTCAGGAATATTCTAGAACCCACCTCAACTTGCTTGACGAGCTCCGTGTTCTCACTACGTATCTGTTGATTGATTTCACGTTCAGCCTCAATCTGCTTTTGCATCACATAATTTTCATCCTTCAAATATTGGTTTTGCTTAGAAAGTTCCTCGATTTCTGCTTTCAGTTTTTCTACTTCGTCTTTAAAGGCAACCATTTCTTTGGTAGCATTTGCAAGCTCTGATTGCGTAACCTTTTCTTTAGATAATAAACCTCGAATTTGAGTTATCTTTTTTTGAATTTCTTGATTCCTAACTTGGATAACTGAATCGAGCTTTGCATTTTGGCCTGATTTAAGTTCCAAGTTGACCCTAAGTTCATCTTCAATAACTTTTAAGTCGTCTAGCTCCTTGGTCGTATCCACAAGTTCTGTTTGCGTATTTTGGAGCTGATTGTTCTTAGTTACTAGTTGATAAATAAGTCCCGCATTGATTAGTACTAATGTAATAATCATCAAAAATAACAGCCTCTTACTTCGTTTGTCGTTTGTTTGTAAACTCATGGTTCAAGTATTTTGGAATTTGTTTTAGACAAAATAAGAGATTAAGTCTTTGATTACAAATTATTTTTTAAAATAACGAGTAGTTAATGATTTTGTTGCTTAATTAAATTTAGAGCACTTCCTGCCTTAAACCAATCAATTTGTGTCTTGTTATAAGTGTGATTTACTTCAAAGACATCACTACTACCATCAGTATGGTTCAACCTAATTTTAAGCGGCACACCTGCAGTAAATTCATCTAACCCAAGAATATCTATGGTATCTGTTTCTTGAATCTTATCATAATCAGCTGGATCTACAAATGTAAGTCCAAGCATTCCTTGTTTCTTTAAATTAGTTTCATGAATACGAGCAAATGATTTAACTACAACTGCTCTTACCCCTAAATGTCTTGGTTCCATAGCAGCGTGTTCTCGGCTACTTCCTTCTCCATAATTATCCTCTCCAAATACGATGGAAAAATCTCCGCTTGCTTTAATGGCCCTTGCTACTTTGGGAACACCTTCATAGGTATTTGTATATGGATTAAGTACTGTATCTGCTTTTTCATTGAACGCATTAATCGCACCTATCAAACAATTATTTGAAATATTATCTAGGTGACCTCTATATGTTAACCAAGGACCAGCCATGGATATATGGTCCGTTGTACATTTCCCTTTTGTCTTAATTAGCAATTTAAGCCCATGTAAATTCTCTCCATTCCAAGGCTGAAAACCAGCAAGAAGTTGCAGTCTTTTAGAATCAGGAGAAACTTTTATTTCCACACTTGATCCGTCTTCTAAAGGTGCCAGATATCCATTATCCTCTACTCCAAAACCTTTTGGTGGCAACTCATATCCTGTTGGTTCATCAAGCATAACTTCCTCACCATCCATATTTACTAGAGAATCGGTTTCTGGATTGAAGTCTAATCTTCCTGAAATAGCAATAGCTGCTACAATCTCTGGCGAAGCAACAAATGCGTGTGTGTTTGGATTTCCGTCGGCACGCTTACTGAAGTTTCGGTTGAAGGAATGAATGATTGAATTCTTTGGAGCGTTTATGGGATCATTATAACGTGCCCATTGCCCAATACACGGACCACACGCGTTGGTAAAAATGGTTGCATCCAAATTTTTAAAAATATCCAATAGTCCATCTCTATCAGCTGTATATCTGACTGTTTCAGAACCAGGATTAATCCCGAATTGTGCCTTTGTTTTTAGTTTTTTATCGACGGCTTGTTTTGCTATTGAAGCAGCCCTACTTAAGTCTTCATAGGATGAGTTGGTACACGATCCAATAAGTCCCCATTCAACATCCAATGGCCATCCATTGGCGTCTGCTTTTGCTTTCACCTCGCCAACTTTAGTATCTAAATCTGGGGTAAAAGGACCGTTGATGTGAGGCTTAAGTTCTGAGAGATTAATTTCAATGACTTGATCGAAGTATTGCTCTGGATTAGCATATACTTCATCATCTCCTGTCAAGTGCTCTTTTACTTCGTTTGCCAATTCGGCTACTTCTGTTCTTCCTGTAGCTTTAAGATAACGTTCCATACTTTCATCATAACCAAAGGTTGATGTTGTTGCACCTATTTCTGCCCCCATATTGCAAATGGTTCCTTTTCCGGTACAAGATAGTGATTTAGCTCCTTCGCCAAAGTATTCTACTATCGACCCTGTTCCGCCTTTTACAGTGAGGATTCCTGC
This sequence comes from Bacteroidia bacterium, assembly GCA_016779945.1. Lineage (GTDB taxonomy): Bacteria > Bacteroidota > Bacteroidia > NS11-12g > UBA9320 > UBA9320. The sequence goes on from JADHMR010000004.1 coordinate 48,630, forward strand.
TACTTTTAAAATTACATCTTTGGGTGCAGACCAACCGCTCAATTTGCCGGTAAGTTTAACACCAATAAGTTTTGGGAATTTGAGTTCCCATGGCATTCCAGCCATCACATCTACTGCATCTGCTCCACCAACTCCAATGGCTAACATACCAAGTCCGCCGGCATTTACTGTGTGTGAGTCTGTTCCAATCATCATACCTCCTGGGAAAGCATAATTTTCTAATACTACTTGGTGGATTATTCCAGCACCAGGTTTCCAAAATCCAATTCCATATTTGTTAGATACTGACTCCAGAAAATTAAATACCTCATTACTTGAGTTTAACGCATTTTGTAAATCTTCATCCGCTCCAATTTTAGCTTGGATTAAATGATCACAATGAACTGTTGTTGGAACTGCTACTTTGGATTTACCGGCTTGCATAAATTGCAACAATGCCATTTGTGCTGTTGCATCTTGGCAAGCAATTCGATCTGGAGCAAAATCTACATAATCACTACCTCTGGAAAATACTTTTTTTGCATTGCCCTCCCATAGGTGGCTGTACAATATTTTTTCAGAAAGTGTTAGTGGTTTGTTGAGCACCTCTCGTGCTGCTGATACCTTTTCGGCTAAATTTTGATACGTTTTTTTGATTAAATTGAGGTCAAATATTTGGTCTTGCATTGGGTGTGCAAAGATAAACTAAAGTCTGTTAACCTTTATAATTTTTGAGGAATTTGACGACAAACACCCAAAAAAAACTCTTTACAGTTTGAATACAATTTTTTCTGAGAGAATCTCTTTGCCTTGTTTTAATACTTTACATATGTACATTCCCTTTAAAGCACCAAGCCCCGATATTATCTGTGTAGAGAGTGGTTCAAGGTTGGATTTAAATACTGTTTGTCCTAACAAATTGGTGATTTCAATTTGATAATTGGCTTCTTCATCCAATTCTGATAGTGTCAATGTCAAATCCTCAACAACTGGATTGGGATAAATTAAAGTATACTTGGCTGGCTCAACTGGAGGGTCCGGATATCGAACAGTAGCTATACCCGACCTAAATAAGGTGAGATTTGAACGCATCTGTTCTACTTGTTGTTCTGTAAACATGTTTTGGCAAACACCGTCCGAATAATCCATGTAATTCTCAATCATGTCTGGTAAATCACCTGGATTATTGATGCATGAATTCTGCCCAATGTTACAACCATTTGTGGCTGCACGGCTATTCGGTGTGTCGTCCATAAAATCATCTACATTACATCCTTGATTTCTAGAACCGTCGCCCCAAATGTGACGAAGCCCAAGATAATGCCCGACTTCGTGTATTAGTGTTTTTGAACCAGTAGAGAGTGATTGAGGATTGTCTTGGCCTACTACTTTATAGTGAACAACTACACCTTGTTTGTTACTGGTGCTAAATGAGTTTGAATTCCAATTTTCTGCGTTAGTTGGTGGATAGGCATAACCGAGTAAGGCATCAAAACCATTTGCTGACAAGTCACAAATCCAAATATTTAAGTATTTGTCAGGGTCCCATACACGACTTCCGTATAATTCTTCTTTTACACGATCTGCATTAGAAAGGTTGATAGGGAACTGACCAAATGTTGGAAGTGATGACGACTTCCGGACTATACCACTCGTAGGATTTCCAAAAGGGTCTAATTTTGCTAACTCAAACTCTATTCCTGCATCCGCTGCTACAGGCAAGAATATTTCACGAGTATCAATAGTATCTGCATTTTTACGTCGAAAACAAGCGTTCAATTCCTCAAGCTGTGATAAAATATACTTGTCGTCAAGATTTTGAACAGTATTGTTATACACAACATGGAAAACAACTTGAATGGTATAAATTGTGTCCTTCTCTTTTTTAGACTTGAGGCTAGAATATCGTTTCGCGTCAAAGAAGGCATCTTCTATATTCTTCAAAGCTCCCGAATTTTGTTGATTTAAGAGTTTTATGTAGTCATTTGTGGCACAAGGTATTGTTTGATTTTGGGCTGACAAACTCCCAAAAATCAACACAAACAATACAAATAAAAACGCTTTATTAATCATTACACACCAAATTTAAGATTGATTTAGGTATTAATTGTAACGATTGTGTAAATAGTTAGTTTCTAATTGCCTTTGAAGTTAGGTTTCCTTTTTTCTAGAAAGGCATTAACTCCCTCACTAAAATCATGTGTTTTCCCTGCTATTTCCTGAAATTTAGTTTCATATTCTAATACTTCATTGAGATTAGCATGCAAAGAATCGTTGAGCATTTTTTTCATCATTCCGATAGCCTTTGTTGGAGCATTAGCGTAGTATAAGGCAATTTTTTGCACTTCATCATCAAGACTTTCAGATGGAACACATCGATTTATCATCCCCCAATCAAGAGCTTGTTCTGCAGTTAATTTATTTCCCATTGTAGCTAATTCAAAAGCACGTGCACTTCCCACTAATCTTGGTAAAAAATAAGATGAACCCGAATCTAATACTAAACCAATACTTACAAATGCTTCCACAAAAGAGGCCTTAAAATCAGCCACTATAAAATCACAAGCCAATGCAATTGAACAACCTGCTCCAGCTGCAACGCCATTAATTCTACCAATGATGGGTTTAGATAATTCACGCATACATTTTATGAGTGGATTGTACTCGTTTTTTAGAATATCTACAAAATCAACTTCTCCTTCAATATCTTTTAAATCTTGACCCGCAGAAAAAGCTTTACCTTCAGCCGTAAGAACGATAACTCGGCAATTATCATCTTTGCTTGCATAATTTAAAGCCCCTAATAATTCGGATCGCATCTCGCTGTTAAATGCATTAAAACGATCTTGTCGATTAAGTTTTATTGTAGTAATCCCTGAATCCTCGTAGTAATTAATTGTATTATAATTCATTGTTCTTTAAAAAAATAAAATAGGTGTTGATGCTAAAAACCCAATGGCTAGACCCATAACTAATTGGAATAGAGTGTGAGCATTTGCTTTCCATCGGACCACACCTACTAGTAAGGTAATACTTGCAATTTCTAATAAATATCCGAAATCTGAAAATTGATAATTATAATGAATCATTAGACCAGTACCTAATAAAAAACTCCAAACTGCTGAATGCCAACTTACTTTTAGCTCAATAAAAGCAAAAAACAACATTAATAAATGTAAAAAAGTAGCTGCAAGAAAAAAAGTAATGTATTCCTGCATCAAAAAAATACTTACCAAAGCAAATCCAAAATTCACTAATGAGTATGCTCGATATATCGATTTGCGTTCATCTATTGAAGGATACGCTAATTTAATTTTACGGATATAAATAAAATAGACAAGTGGCAGTGAAATATACATAAATACAATCCAAACTGCTGAAATTGTTAATGTACTAATATTGTGTTTTGCAATTACAGGTGTGTATACTAACAAACTGTAAAAAGGTAGAAAAATAGGATGGGTTAGAATGGCTATTCCCTTGAGAAGGTGATTCATGATTATAGTTCTTTTCTTAAACGAGCAACAGGTAAATTTAGTTGTTCTCTGTATTTAGCAACTGTTCTTCTTGCAATAGGATAACCTTTTTCGTGGAGTATCTTTTTGAGAGCTTCATCAGTTAATGGTTTAGATTTATCCTCAGCATCAATGGCGTCTTTTAGGATTTTTTTAACTTCTCTATTACTAACTTCAGTTCCACTTCCAGTAGTTATTCCCTCGGTGAAGAAATCTTTTAAAAGGAAAATCCCAAAGTCCGTCTCAACATATTTGCTACTTGCAACTCTTGAAATAGTAGATATATCCATCTGTATTGCTTCAGCTATATCTTTTAGAATCATTGGTTTAAGATCTGTTTCATCACCACTCATAAAAAAATCATATTGTATTTCTACAATTTTATTCATTGTCAGTAATAAGGTATTTTGACGCTGTCTGATCGAATCAATAAACCACTTTGCCCCATCTAATTTTTGTTTGATGTATTGGACAGCATCTTTTTGAGATGCTGATTTTTCTTTACTTGCCTCGTATGATTTTAAGGTCTCGCTGTATGATTTGCTTATTTTAAGTTCAGGAGCATTCTTGGAGTTTAGTGAAACATCTAACTTTCCATAAGATTCTTTAACGATAAAATCAGGAATTATGTAGTCTTTATTGATTGCTCCTTCCGCCCCAGATTGAGCAGGTTTTGGGTTTAGCTTGGCAATAAAATCTAAAGCTTCCTTGAGATAGTCCTCAGTGATATCAAATTTTTTAAGAATACGATTGTAATGCTTTTTTGAAAAGTCTTCCATCATCTCATTGATGATTTTATAGGCTAATTTATAAACTGGGTTGTTACCTGAACTTTGTCTTCTCTCGATCTGGAGTAAAATACACTCCTTTAAATCTCTGGCCCCAACTCCTGCAGGCTCCAGTCCTTGAACTAACGTTAATATTCGTTGCAAATCATCTGTGGTAGTCTGAATATTTTGGGTGAATAATAAATCATTTTTTATGGAATTTAATGGTCTCCTTAAATAGCCATCATCATCCAATGTGCCAATAATTTGGTCAGCAAGTAACTCATCTTCTTTTGATTGAATGAAACCTGATATCTGCTCCATTAGACGCTCTCTGAATGAAGAAAAATAGACCACTGGCATAAATTCTTTTTCTTCATCATTTGAATTATAATCACCGCTAAGCTGAACCCCACCATCGTCGTCATTCATGTAATCAGAAATATCTAATTCGTCCTCTTTACCGTAATCTAAATCGTCTTGATCGTTGGATTGAATTTCGTCCTCTTCTTTACCACTCTCTAAGGCAGGATTTTCAAGCAACTCTTCATCAACCCTTTCTTGAAAATTCAGCGTATTTAGCTGCAGCAGTTTAATAAACTGTATTTGCTGCGGGCTGAGCTTTTGAAGAAGTTTTTGATTGAGTTGTTGTTTTATCATATTCGTGTTTAAAAAATAAGGAATAGCCCTTACTTTTGTACTCCAAAATTAGCACGTTTTCTAGGATAATCAAAATGGACACGAAACAGTTAAAAGACCACGTAGGTCAGATTGTAACCCTTAAAGGATGGGTAGCAAACAGACGAGAAAGTAAAACCGTTGTGTTTATAAATTTAAGGGATGGACAAGGAATGTGTCAGTGTATCCTTGGATTAGAAGATCTTGGTGAAGACTTATTCCAAACTGCAAAAACATTAGGGCAAGAAAGTTCGATAGCCCTCACTGGTAAGGTTGTTGAGGATACTCGACAAATCGGAGGCTTTGAACTCCACGCTACTGATTTAAAAGTCTATCAAAATGCAAAAGATTATCCGATTTCTAACAAAGAGCATGGTATTGAATTTCTAATTGACCATCGTCACCTTTGGCTACGAAGCAGAAGACAATGGGCTATTATGCGAGTAAGAAATTGCATTACGTATGCCATACATAACTTCTTTCAAGGACAAGGTTTTGTCCAAATGGATGCACCTATTTTTACGGGGAATGCTGCTGAAGGTACCACCGATTTATTCGAGACAGATTATTATGGCAAACCAGCCTATTTAACACAATCAGGTCAGTTATATGGTGAGGCAATGGCACTTGCAATGGGTAAAATTTACACTTTTGGACCTACATTTAGGGCAGAGAAATCAAAGACTAGACGACACCTATCTGAATTTTGGATGATTGAACCCGAAATGGCTTTTTGTGACATATTTGAAAATATGGATACCATTGAGTCTTTTCTAAGAAGTGTGGTTCAGGAAGTGCTAGAAAAATGCCCCGATGAACTCAAAATTCTTAACAGAGATACTTCCAATCTTGAAACTGTTGCCAAAAAATTTCCGCGATTATCCTATGACGAAGCAGTAGAAATATTAAAAGGAAATCAGGATGTTGATGGGAAAAATACATTGCTCACCATCGAAGAAGATATCAAGGAAAACGCTGCCCGAATTATAGAAATTGAAGAAGATATTGCTCAACGAGAAGCTGCAATTGCTGCTGGAGGTATGAAAAAAGGTGCAATTAATTTTAATCAGAATAAGATTGATACCCTCAAACAAGAGCTTAAACAAATTGAGGAAGATCAAAGAAATTTGCCACAATGGCTAGAATCTGCACGAAATTTTGAATATGGTAATGACTTCGGAGGAAGCGACGAAACAGTTCTCACCCGTTTGTTTGATTGTCCAATAATGGTCTATGACTGGCCCCATGAAATTAAAGCTTTTTACATGAAAAGAAACCCCGATGATCCAAGATTTGCAAGAGGTGTAGATGTACTTGCACCTGAAGGCTATGGTGAAATTGTGGGTGGAGGAGAACGAGAAACAAGCGAGGAATGGTTGGTTGAAAAAATCAATGAACACAAACTTCCGATGGATGTTTTTCAATGGTACTTGGACCTACGACGATATGGTAGTGTTCCGCATAGTGGTTTTGGTTTAGGTCTTGAACGATTAGTAGCCTGGATATGTAAGTTAGACCACGTTCGTGAAACTATTCCTTTCCCAAGATATTATGGGAGATTAGAACCCTAAATTACTTTATTTTCTCTCCCATATCAAAAAATCGAAATCAAATTCGTTGAACTCGCTTTTCTGATATTCTTGTTTTTCAATACATTTCCAATCATCGTAGTTGATTGACGGAAAAAACACATCTGCATCAGGGAAATTAGCTTTCACCACGCTGATATACATTCGGTCCACAAATGGCAACGATTGACGATAAATTTCTGCACCACCAATAACAAATATTTCACCGTGATGCTCTAATTGCTTTGCTAATTCTAAGGCTTCATTAAAAGAATTACACACAAATGCTCCAAGTGCTTCGTAGGTCTTACTTCTTGTTATAATAATATTAGAACGATTAGGCAAAGGCTTACCGATAGACTCGTAACTTTTTCTGCCATGAATAACAACATGATGAGAAGTTAACTTTTTAAAACGTTGAAGATCATCACGAATCTTCCACATCAAATCATTATCTTTACCTATGGCATCATTCTGAGATTTTGCAACTATGAGAGAAATAATATTCACTGGTACAAAGTAAAATTTATTTTTTGAGTAATGGTGATTTAAATGTCATGAACAGTTAATCTAACATCAAGTAGCATTTAAAAATTAAAACTGCTTTAAACTCAAATCTAAACTACGAACCGAGTGGGTTAATGCACCGACCGATATAAAATCAACGCCGGTTTCTGCATAATTTCTAATTGTAGATTCTGTAATTCCACCACTTGCCTCAGTTTCACAACGACCATTTACAAGATTAACAGCTTTAACCATCTCATCAGGTGAGAAATTATCAAACATAATACGGTCAACACCAACAGACAAAGCCTCTTCAACTTCTTCTAAATTACGTGTCTCAACCTCTATTTTTAATTGCCTATTTTGACTTTTCAAGTACGATTTTGTCTGATTAACTCCTGCAGTTATTCCGCCCGCATAATCATTGTGGTTATCTTTAAGCATCACCATATCATAGAGCCCCATTCGATGATTTACACCACCACCAACAGAAACTGCGTACTTTTCAAATACCCTCATTCCAGGTGTGGTTTTACGTGTATCGAGTAATTGAGCATTGGTGACGCTTATCATATCTACCAATCGTTTGGTAAATGTAGAAATTCCGCTCATTCGCTGCATGAAGTTTAGCACTAATCGTTCAGCTTGAAGAATACTGTGTATATTACCGCTGATATTAAATGCGATATCTCCAACGTTTACAATGCTTCCCTCCTCAATGAAGGATTCAAAAACTAATGTTGAATCGAGTCGGTTAAAAATATGTGCTGCTAAATCTATTCCACATATCACTCCAACATCTTTGACAAGTAATCGTGCTCTCCCTTTTTGATTAGGAGGAATTGCTCCAAGGCTACTGTGATCACCATCTCCAATATCTTCTGCTATGGCTAAATCAATAAGTTTAACGACATGAGAATCTGCAAAATTCATGACACAAAAATCTACATTAATTATCAGAAAGTTCTAATTTGATTAAATAAGTGTAGCTGAATGAAATATTCGATTAATTTTTTATAAATTATTAATCATTTTTTATGCTCATAATCACCCAGTTAGGAACTAATTAAGATTAGAGTACTTAATTTGCATCTGTGTCGAAACATCTTTTTTTTGATTTAGATCATACCCTTTGGGATTTTGAGGCAAATGCTGAAGAAACACTGAAAGAGCTTTATGACCTCTATGAAATCAAATACCTAGCTCCAATAAGCTCGGAGGAATTTATTGAAATCTACTCAAAAATAAATCATGATCTATGGAAGTTATACCGAAATCACGGGATAACAAAGGCCCAATTACGGGTGCAACGCTTTGAAGATACTTTTTTAGCAATGGGAGTTGAACACAAACATATTCCAAAGGATATTGGCGAAAAGTATGTGGAAATATGTCCAACTAAAACCGCATTAATAAGTGGTGCAAGAGAAGTTTTAGACTATTTACAACAAGATTACACGCTGCATATCATTACTAATGGATTTGAAGAATCGCAGAATAAAAAACTAAAATACTCAGATTTAGGTAGGTATTTTCAAAGCATCACCATCTCTGAACATGTGGGAAAACAAAAACCACACCCATTAGTATTTGAAACAGCACTAAAAAATGCTAAATGTGAATCTAATCATGGCATTTATATCGGTGATAATTTGGATGCAGATATTAAAGGGGCTATCAATGCGGGATGGAAAGCATTTTGGTTGACACAAGATTCAAAAGGTTATACTAATCCAGATTGTCAAATTATAAGTACCCTCCGAGAACTAAAAACCTATTTTTAGGGTTTGAATGAACGCATAAAAAGTTCCCAATCCCAAGCATTATCTGATTGCCAGCAACCATCAAAATTAAATTGGGAAATAAATAGCAATACAGCCAGGGCTAGCATGAAAATTTGAGCTATTCTGAGCTTATTTAGAGAGTTACTCTTCAGAATAAAGCTGATTGGCAAGGCAAAAAATGCTAAATGTTCTGTAAAACCTCGATGTCCAAAACCACATCCCAATTCTGGCGACCACCATCCTGCGTAGGTAAAACTAATCACTAAAAAATAAACGAGATAAAAAGCTATTATTCTATTATTACGCCATTGCTTGATAACAGCTAAAAACACGAGAAGTAGAATCGGACTATATAATAATGCTCCATTATTTGGTGAAAACCAAAATTTCATTAGATCCAAATTCCCAAAATTTGAAAAGCTTTCACCAGCATACCCATCTGCAATAGGTTTGCCATATGCGTAATAATTGTAACCTAATTGAAGAAAAACTGGGATACTGGCTAGCGAAAAACCCAGCAGCCACCCCCATACATTAATATCTAAAACTATTTTTTTAAAATTACTCCGTTTACTAATAAGAATATAACTCACTGGGAAAATGACAAAAACTGAGTTTAGTGGTCTCAGAACAAGAAGCAGAGAACCTAAAATAAGAATCAATATAAAATCTATATTTTTTATATTTTGATTATGGAAAATCTTTAAAAGTAGGTATTGAATTCCTGCAAAAACAGTAAATGAATAAGCGTGGGACATTCCACAATCTCGTGTTGTATAGTAAAGCAAATTAGAGAGAAATAAAATTCCTAAAACTAGCATATAGCTTTGCATGTGCGATAGGTTCCAATAATAGACTGCACATAGAAAAAGGAGAAATAGTCCTATTGTACCCCATATGGCAGT
>JADHMR010000056.1 GCA_016779945.1 Bacteroidia bacterium
CATCAAATGGGATATTCGAGCAGCACTAGCCAATGAGAACCAGAATATGTTCAAAAGCGATGAGGCACAAGGAAGTGAAAATATTCGGACCAAAATAGATGAACTAAACTTTGATAACGGTAATACCAGTGTTGCAGATAATATTGCATCGTTAGCAGATTCACTTGTTCAATCAAGTCAGGCTAATTACAGCAACATAGCAGCAAATGGAACGGCTGGTATGATCACTACTGGGGACAAGAAAAGGCATGTTAGTGCCAATGGGCTGGAATACGCTGAAATACTCGAGAAAAGCCTCTATGGCGCTTTACTATATGATCAAATGGTGGATGATTATCTTAGTGATTCCCAGTCTGGGATAGATAATAAGGAGGGTAACAATGTGTTATCTGCAGAAGACTATGAACTATATGGAACAGAGAGACAGCACAAATTTGACGAGGCGTTCGGTTACTTCGGAGCAGAGGCGGCCACGTATCCAAATCAGGCAAACTCTTCTAATGGGGACGGTATTTTCTTGGCCAATTATACCTTTGATTTTAGCGACGAAACAGAGGCTATGTATGGGGTTAATCTTGCTAAGGCAACGATGAACGCCTTTATTGTCGGTCGATCAGTCTTAAAAGCAGGTCAAGGCAATGATTATGCTCAGGAAAACATAAATGAGGAATTATTTAATGCGGCAAGAGCAGATATCAAGTTATATGTTGAGGCGGGAATGGCCGCCTCTGTCATCCACTATCTCAATGAAGCAATAACGGACGCATCAGAGGCCGAGAAGCTCCATCATTTATCAGAAGCACTAGGATTTATTTATGCCATGTCTTTCAACTCCGACGGTAGATTGACTGCTGAGGAATCTCACAAAGCCCTTATGGCCTTAGGCTGGTCTGCCACCGATAGTTCACTGAATGGCATTTATGGCATTAATTTATGGGAAGTTTCAGACGAACAAATGAAGCAGGCCATAAATGTGATTGACGAGTCTTTTCCAGGATTTAAGAATGCGGGCTTTTGATAGGCTTGGCACTAAAATTGAACGCGTTTTATGTAAATATTGTAGTTAAACCGTTTGCATATTAATTATACACCAAAGCAACTTATATAGGAATAATGACTTAGATTGCTCAAAGTGTATTTTCAATATTTGATTTAAGAGATTTTAACGACTCTATATAATTTTCAAGACTCATAATACGTAATTCAATTCTATGAGCTCTATCTTCCAACAGATTAAATAGCTGATTATCAAGCTTACTTTCAAAAATTTCGTCTCTAGTAATATAATTGATTGAATTATCTCTTTGATCTTCGACCCATTTAAATATTTTATCAGAGACAGATTTTAAAAGTGATTCATTTACTTGTACTCGCTTCTTTTTTGTAATATACACGGACTCAATTTCTTCTCTAATTTTTGAATCGCTAATATTCAATAACAAACCAGAAGCCATCAGGGTATTAAAATAGATCTCATTTTGAGCAAAAGTATTCCACCAAGTTATCATCCATAAATATAAATTGTCATAATCTTCAGGAGATGTCCAGTATCTAAGTTCACCGTTTTTTAGATAACTATGTCCAAATGGATATACATTGTGCCACTCAATCAGATTATTTTTAGAGATATTAGGGTAATTATCTAAAATTAGGTTGTTAACCTTTTTCATGTTATTCAATTGCATTAAGTGTTCTTCGCAATAGAAAATATTTGACTCAATTTCATCTACAAGTGTCAGAATCGAGTCATTAATTTCTTTGATCTCTTTCTTTTCTTCGTACCATGTTTGGATATTGAACGAAATTAGTATCCCAAAGACTATGACTAAAAATTCAATGCTATATTTAATAAATAAAGGTTTGTAAAGAGATTTTCTTTTGATCCGCTTTAGTATGGTTAAGTTAGATATTAAATTTTGTTTCATAACATCTTTAATGGTCCACAGTTATGGTTCGGAGCATACCAAGTACACTTATGTTTATTTTGAGAAACGCAGTTGTGAATGATAACAAAATATGTAAGCTATAGTAGATATTTATTAACAGAAAGTGTTTGTATGTGATGTTAGGGATCTTTTATTTCAGCCTTTAAGTAGTTTTTTTTGCTTAAAACCTTCTTAGTACTTATTTATTGTTGTACCAAACATCTATTAGTATATTTGATTTGTTATCACCATTATTGTGTTTATGATCGAGAAAATTAAATATTTCAGACGAAATGCGGACCAGCTGCCTATGATATTTCATTTTTTGAATACATTCATAACAGAATATTCTTCGAACCTTAAAATACTAAATGAGATAAAATTATCAGTAGAAGAAATTTTCATGAACATGGTACGACACAATAAAACAACAGATATGGATATTGCTGTAAAAACAGAATTCAGCAATAATAGTATATCAATAAGTTTGATCGATTATGAAGACAAGCCATTTGATATACTAACAACAGATGAGATTGATTTTGATGAGTACTTTGAACAAAAAAAATATGGTGGGCTTGGAATTCATCTCATCAAAAAATTGATGGATGATTTAATATTTAATCATAATGATGGCATAACAACTATAAAAATAACAAGGAACATAAATAAAGATGTTTAAAATTGAAGAAACTAGCCAAAATGAAATTAAGATTACTGGTGAGTTTGACGCAAGCCAAGCCGAAATCGTAACTGATTTTTTAGAGAAGTACAACGTTACTATAACACTAAATTTTGAAGAGTTGAGTTATATTTCAAGCATGGGTTTAGGTATTTTGGTAAAGAACTATCATCGACTCAATGGTATAGGCCACATAATAATTCTTAAGAATCTTAATGACCACATTAAGGATGTATTCAAGTACACAAGATTGGACCAACTGTTTGTATTTGATGAATAGAAATGGATAAGATTACTATTCATAATCTAATTAGAAAATCTTTAGATGGTGATTTAAAATCATTTGAAGCTTTAATTGATGAACACCAAAATCAAATATATAGGGTCATCTTAGGAATAGTAAAAAATCATGTAATCACGCAAGAAATAACACAAGATGTTTTTATTAAGTCTTGGAGAAATCTTGATAAATATGACTTTAAATACAATTTTAAAAGTTGGTTGAACAAAATAGCTGTAAATGAGTCTATAAACTCTTTAAAGAGTACACGGAGCTTTGAAGAGTATAACGAAAATCTTCATGCTATTGAGTCTGAGTTGGATAAAATTGACGATTCTAAACTAAATAAATTAAGATTAGCTATAACTGAGCTAAGTAATGATCAAAAGATAATCGTTCAGTTAAAACATTTTGAAAACTTTACATACAGAGAAATTTCACAAATTCTAGATGTGCCTGAAAAAACAGTAAAGTCTAGATTGTATAGTGCAAGGTTGGTATTAAGAAATCATGTCAAAAAGAGTTAACAAAAATTTTTACCAACATTTAGGATTTTGAGTTGTACTAATAGTAAAGAGTCAATAATTGAAAATGAATAAGCGAGATATAAATTTAATTCAGTCAGAAATTGATAATGAAAATTCTCCAGATGCCTCAAAATCATTTCGGGTACTTATCAATAAAAATCAAGAGGCTAAGGATTTATTGGATGATATTAAATCACTTGCCTTAGAGCTATCACATTTAGGAGAAAAACTACGCCTATCAAAACCTTCTTCTGCAATTAAAAGGAACATTATTACAGTTATTGAATCAGAATCAAAAAACAAGAACTTTCAAACAAAACAAATAAAAACGATAAACGGAGACATTATGGCCAAAAAAAATAATAAGATATCTGTATCAAATATCATATCAGCTGCTGTAGGCGCTGCTGCTATGTTTTTAATTGTTACAGTATCCAATGTAGAACAGCCCTCAACTAGCGAAATTAGTGGAACTATGGGTGGTGATCCTGTTGAACGAGCAGTTCGTTACAGAGCTACTCAGGTCACTAAAGCAGATATTACCCTTGAGAATCAAGAAATGCAGCAGTTATTGCAAGACAAATCTTTTATTGATTTAGTTGAATCAGGTGAACTAACTGCTTTATCTCAAAATGAATCCTTTGTTCAACTAATGGCCAGTCCTGATTTCTTTCAATTATTTGCAAGCCCTAATTTTAATCAAATGATTGCTAGTCCTGATTTTGCACAATTGATGGCCAATCCTGAGTTTGCTCAATTGATGTCCAGCCCCAATTTCAGTGAATTAATCACTAGTCCAACTTTTGCTAGATTAACAACGAGTCCAAGTTTTGCAGAATTGTTGGCTGCACCTCAGTTTGCACAACTAATGTCAAGCCCTGAATTTGCGATGTTAGCAGCGAGTCCAGATTTTGCAAGGTTAACTACAAATCCAGCATTTAGTGAACTGTTGGCAAGCCCTAATTTTGCAAAATTAATGTCTAGCCCTGAGTTTGCAGAGTTGATGTCTAGTCCGAACTTTGCAGAGTTAGCGGCAAGTCCTGAGTTTGCTCAGCTAGCAACAAGCCCTGAATTTGCGATGTTAGCAGCAAGTCCTGAGTTCGCTGAATTAAGTGCAAGTCCCAGTTTTGCGCGACTTATATCGACACCAGATTTTGCACAACTAATGTCCAGCCCTAATTTTACTCAGTTGATGGCAGGTCCAGAATTAGCTCAATTAGTTTCAAGTCCAAACTTTAGTAGATTAGTTTCAAGCCCAAATTTCCGTCAATTAATGGCAACACCCAATTTTACTGAACTAATTGCAAGCCCAAATTTCACAGAATTAATGGCTGGACCCAATTTCGCTCAATTGATGACTGGTCCAGAGTTTGCTCAATTAATCTCAAGTCCTAATTTTAGTAGATTAGTTTCAAGTCCAGAGTTTGCACAACTTCTATCGAGTCCTAATTTTGCACAATTATTGGTCAGTCCTAATTTTAATCAATTAATGACGTCACCTAATTTTAGTAGACTTATGGCTAATCCAAATTTCCATAATTTGATTGGTAGCCCAGATTTAGAACTATTTAACTAGACGTACTTACCTGCATATTGGTAACGTATTCTATCGAACATAAAAAGGCTTCGAATTTATTTGAAGCTTTTTTTTATTGTTAATCATTTACTAGATTAACCACTGTAGTAATACAATTGAATTATGGTATTTAACACATCATACAATGCATGATTTTAGAATTAACTACTACTAATTATTAACCAAATAATTTTTTACCAGACTAATATGTCAAATTCAAATAAAATTCTATCCTCTTCAAACATAATTTCAGGAATTACTGGAGCCGTACTAACATTACTTATTTTACTCTTACTTGGAATTCCGCAACCAGATTCGTTAGAATTGAGCGGCACGATAAGTACAGATCCAGTTGAAAAGGCTAAGAGATACCGGACAGTTCAAGTTACAAATAATGATATCGATCTAGAGAATGAGGATATTCAGCAGATATTGAATGACGATAAATTTTTAAAGTTAGCTGAATCTGGTGTATTACAAAAAATTGGTTCAGATGAAAATTTCACCCAATTAATGGCCAGTCCTGATTTTTTTCAATTGTTTGTAAATCCTGAATTTAGCCAGATGATTGCAAGTCCAGAATTTTCAAACTTAATGGAAAATAAAGACTTTGCTCAACTTATGGCAGGTACAGAGTTTAGTCAATTAATAACTAATCCATATTATGTTCAATTAACGGAATCTGCGAATTTTACAGAATTGTTAGCCTCACCTAACTTAGTTCAATTACTTTCATCTCCTGAATTCTCAAATCTTGTTTCGAGTCCTAATTATTTACGAATGGCAACAGACATAGAAGCTGTTGGTCCCTTTTTTGAAAGTATTCAGATGATGCATAATTATGTCTATGAAGATGGTTATCAGTGGGGCAAAAGTGAAGCTGATGAACAAATTAGTTATAGTTTTTCTCTAGACGAAATGCATGAAATGATGAATGGAGAAGATGATAAATATTTTCAAGAAAATTATGAACTAGAATTACTTGAATTAACTTCATCAAATGATTTTCGGCAATTAGTAGCTAATCCAAATTTTACTAATCTAGTCTCCAATTCGAATTTCACTCAGCTTCTGTCAAGCCCAAATTTCGCTCGACTAATATCTGGATATAGTTTCAGACGGCTTACATCAAATCCTAATTTCGTTCAATTACTAGCAAATCCAAATTTTGCAAACCTGATGGCAGGACCTAACTTTGCTGAACTAATGGCGAGCCAGGAATTTGCACATTTATTAGCAAGCCCTAATTTTAGCGCTCTAATCTCTAGTCCAAATTTTGCTCAAGTAGTTGCGACGGAAAACTTCTCAGAAGTTTTTGCAAATCCTCAGTTTTTAGAATTAATTAGTAGTCCTATTCATAGTAAATTATTGGCCAATCAACAGTTTTATTTAATGGGTCATGTGTGCCCTCCTGGTGTGCCAAGCGTCTACTGCGGAGCTTCTTAAGTTGATGATTATTCAAAAATGTCTACCTATAAAATTTTTCTACTCGTAATACTTGTGCCATTATTTGGTGCCAGCAAGACCACTAAAGCTCAATTTAAAAGTGTTTCAACAGATGAGCTTGAATTGATATACTACAACTTTGGCCATGAATATCTTATTAACCATTCGATTAGAAACTTTACCAATGCACTAGAGTTTCATAAAGAAAAGTTTTCTTATAAGGTTAATGAGCCAATATATGTAATAATGTCTGATTTTGGTGACTTTGCTCAAGGTGGTGCGACCGCAGTACCAAATAATGTGGTTTTAATGGGTATAGCTCCTTTTAGTTATGCTTATGAAACTAATCAGGCTAATGAAAGAGTAGGTGTACTTATGAAGCATGAATTAGTGCATATCATTGCTCAAGAGAAGCCATCCTCTAGAGATCTAACATTTAGAAAAATTTTCGGTGGGAAAGTCGCTCCTGATAAAGATAACCCTATTTCAATGGGATTTAGTTATCTGACTAATCCTCGTATTTATGCACCTAGATGGTACCATGAAGGTATAGCTGATTATATGACAACATGGATGAATGGTGGTATAGGTAGAGTGATGGGGGGGTATGATGAGATGATGTTCCGAACAATGGTTCGTGATTCAATGCATATTTATGATGCTGTTGGATTAGAGTCGGAAGGGACTACCAATGATTTCGAGATTGGTTCAAATTCATATATGTATGGGACTAGATTTATGGCTTATCTGTCCAATAAATATGGTCCAAATAGTCTTTTAGATTGGGTATCTCGAGATGACGAGAGTAAGAGTTTTTATTCTAAACAGTTTAAGAATGTTTATGGCCTATCATTAGATGATGAATGGTCGAATTGGATCCAGTGGGAAAAAAAGTGGCAGTCATCTAATTTGAATAGAATCAGAAACAATCAAGTTACTCAAGGTGAACGACTCTCATTAAATCCATTAGGCGCCGTATCAAATGCAATGTATGATAATGATAGAAATGAATTGATTTTTGCTACTGATTTGCCAGGGAAAGTGGCTCACATTACAACATATAATCTAGACAAGGGTACCTATGATAAAGTCACCGACGTGATTGGAGCAGCAGTCTATTTTGTTAGTTCATTAGCATATGATAAAAAATCTGGATCCATTTTCTACACAAACAATAACAACGGTTGGAGAGATTTATTTGCAGTTAATATAGATGAAAAAAAACCACGCCAATTAATCAAAGATCTTCGTGCTGGTTATTTAGTATTTAATGAACATGATGAATCTTTATGGGCTGTAAGACATTTTAATGGGATCGCTTCTCTTATTAGAATTCCAAAACCATATGATGATTGGGAAAGAGTATATACAATGCCATATGGTGAAGATTTATTTGATATTGATATATCACCAGATGGAAAATTTTTAAGCGCTGCTATTGGTGATGTTAGTGGCTTCCAAAAACTAGTTTTATTAGAAATAGATGAATTAATGAATTCAGAATTTAATCCAAAAGAGATATACGATTTTGATGTTAGTTCACCGGCAAGTTTTACTTTTTCAGATGATGGTCAATATCTATTTGGTTCATCCTACTACTCAGGAGTTTCTAACATAACTAGATACTCTATGCAAGATAAAACTATGGAGTGGTTAAGTAACGCAGAAACGGGTCTTTTTAAGCCTGTACCAATAAATGATGAAAAATTAATTGCATTCGAATATTCAGGCAATGGTTTTTATCCAGTATACTTGGAAAATGAACCTGTAAAGAAAGTTAGTGCGATACATTTTTTAGGACAGGAAATAGTTGAAAATCATCCTATAGTCATGGATTGGATTTTACCACCACCTTCGCAAAGTATCATTGATGTCAATACAATTAGGACTGGGGTATCAGATTACAAACCGATGAGAAAATTGAAGCTCAATTCAGTTTATCCAATTATTCATGGTTACAAGGACTATGTTTCACCTGGTGTGAAGATTAATATAAATGATCCTATGAAATTACATAACATAGGAATTGAGTTGTCATTTACTAGTAGCTCTTCATTAGAAAGCGATGAAAGTATTCATGCATCTGCATCTTATGAATTTTCAGAATGGGCAATTACGGGAACGTATAATGGATCTGATTTTTATGATTTATTTGGACCAACAAAAAAATCAAGAAAGGGTTACTCTTTGGGACTAAATAGAAATTTTAAACTTATAGACGAGGTCGATAAAAGTTTATCAGCAAATATTAGTGGTATGTATTTCGGTGGCATGGAGCGATTACCTAATTTTCAAAATATTATCACATCATTCGACGAATTTTTCGCTTTATCTGGCAATATCAACTATCAGTCCATGAGAGCGTCATTAGGCGCTGTCGATTACGAGAAAGGGTTCCAATGGTCTATGAGCTCATATAATAACTATGTAGCGGAGACTTTATTCCCTAGAATCAGTCAAAGTTTTGATTTTGGTATACCGTTACCAGTTAAACACTCATCTATTTGGGTTAGATCATCTGCTGGTGTTTCATTTTCGCCGAGAAAAGAACCGTTGGGGAATTTTTACTTTGGTGGCTTTGGAAACAATTGGATTGATAATCAATACAGTAAGAGATATCGTAATGCCACTTCATTTCCTGGTGTAGAATTGAATAAAGTAGGTGGAACCAATTTTATGAAAATTATGGGAGAACTTTCACTCCCACCTATAAGATTTAAAAAGCTTGGGTTTAATAATTATCATGTTAACTGGGCTCAAATGAACTTCTTTACTAGTACCCTCATGACCAATTTAGATCATTCTGAGTCTAAAGAACGATATTATAATATTGGTGCTCAACTTGACTTTAGATTATCAATGGTGCAGATACTTTCATCAACCTTTTCTATTGGTTATGCTACTGCCATTAATGACTTGAATGGCGAGACATTTAATGAATTCATGATTTCATTGCGCCTAATGAGATAGAATTAACTTTTCAAAGTTATAATGCAAGTAATAATTGAATTTAGTGTAGCTTTATTACCCATGGTATTTTTTTTAATTACTATGTGGTATCTGGACACTTTTCAATTGATAAAGAAACGATTTTTATTTGCAACTGTAGTCGTTGGCTGTTTTACAGCAGGTTTTGCAACAGTCATTAATGATTTTATAACCATTAATTATGTAGTCGATCGATTAACACTTAGTCGTTTTATTGCACCATTTACTGAGGAATTTGTAAAGATTTTACCAGTAATAATTTTGTTTAGACAGCGAAGAATAGGGTTCATGATAGACAGTGCAATTTTAGGATTTGCAATTGGAGTTGGGTTTGCATTGGTCGAGAATATTTTTTACTTGAGTATACTAGATAATACTAGCTTACTTACATGGTTTGTAAGAGGTTTTGGTACAGCAATAATGCATGGAGGTGCTACAAGTATAGCAGCAATTATAATCAAAATCATTGGTGATACGAAACCTTGGAATATCTCTATCGTCTACTTAACTGGTTATTTGTCTGCAATATGTATTCATGCATTATATAATTTATTCCTGTTGCCACCCATTACCACTGCCCTAATTACCATCCTAACTCTACCTATTATATATTTCGTAATTTTTACTAAGAGTGAAGAGTTTACAAGGTCTTGGTTAGGTGTCGGTTTAGACAATGACATGGAATTACTCAAATTATTGATGGCAGGAAATATTTCTGAGACAAGACTAGGTAAGTACATTTCAACTATACAAAATAGCTTTCAACCTCTAGTGGTAGGGGATATAATTTGTTATTTAAGAGTTTATTTAGAGCTTTCTGTAAAAGCAAAAGGGTTGCTTATTCTGAAAGATTCTGGAATTGAATTGGAGCCTGATCCTTCTACTATAGCCCAAATTAAGGAGTTAGAATACTTGGATACTCAGATAGGGAAAACGGGTAAACTTGCTATTCAACCACTATTAAATTTAAAGGACACAGACTTGTGGCAACTAACTCTAATAAAATAAACATGTCTGAAAAAAGTGATTTAATTGATGTAGATAAACTAAACCTGTTAATGGAATTGGTTGCAAAAATTAACTCCAATTTACACTTAGAAAATATTCTTAAAGAAATAATGAACGCTACAATGAAAATAATGAGTGCAGAGGCGAGTTCATTGTTTTTATTATCTGAGGATAAAAAAAGTCTAATACTATCTGTACCCACTGGTCCTTTGACGGCTGAATTATCAGGAATAAAAATTCCAGTAACATCAGGTATTTCAGGATGGGTTACGCAAAATAAAAAGTTAGCAGTAGTAAAAGACGTGAGTAAAGACCTAAGGTTTGGGGGAGACTTAGATAAAGAGTCGTCTTTCATAACAAAAAATATTATTTGTGTGCCATTAATAAATCATAATGATGAGGTCATTGGCGCACTCCAAGCTATAAATAGTCGCCAATTAGAAGATTTAGGTCAAGATAATGCAGCAATTTTCCAGACCATGGCAAGCCAGGCAGCAATTGCTATTGAAAACGCTTTATTACATAAAGAACGGTTGAATAATCAATTACTAAACAAAGAAATTGAATTAGCATCAACCATTCAAAGTGGATTTTGGCCAGAAGAGGAACCAATGATTCCAAACTATAAAGTTGCAGGTTGTAGTATACCTGCGAAAAATGTTGGAGGGGATTATTTTGATTATATATCCTTACCCAATAAAAATAATTGGGGATTTACGGTTGCAGATGTTACTGGTAAGGGTGTCTCAGCCGCATTACTCATGGCAACTATGAGAGCTTCTCTTCGATCACATTTAGAATACAGCAATACGCCCAATAAATCTCTAACAAAAGTAAATGAGTTAATTTTTAAAGATTCACCTCTGGATAAATTTATAACGGCTATTTATTGCGAATTAGATTCGATTAAAAATACAATACGTTATGTGAACGCAGGTCATAATAATCCTTATGTATTAGATGTAGACAAAAATTCGATTTTCACCCTTGAAGTAGGCGGCTTAATGTTGGGTATACTTGATTCGGTGAAATACGATGAAGAACTTTATGATATAAAGCCCAACCAAAAGATTATTTTGTTTTCTGATGGGATTACAGAGGCTAGAAATTTAAATGGTGACTTTTATGGAGAGAAAAGATTTGAAAACTGGTTGCTAGAGAACAAATATTTAGACCCTGATTCAATGGTGAAAGGTATTACTGATGAATTAAAGAACTTTCGTAATGGAGCTGAGCAAAGTGACGATATTACGATTGTAGTTATACAAAGAGAGGGGTAACATTTACCAATAAAGCCCTACTAAACAAAATATTAGTAGGGCTTGATAATGAAATGGTACACGTAGGATTTTTAATTTTCAACACTTGATTGCGTTGTCCCACTTCCACCTGTGACCGGTGAATAGTGAGAAGCTACCACTACCCAGTCACCATTTTCTTTAACAAATACTTGAGTAATTCTGGTTAAATAGTGATTAACAGCCGGTCCATTCATAGGTTTCATACTTCCTTCATTATAGTACATAGCAACCGCAGCCTCGCCATTCGCAATAGAAATGACTTCGATATGTTTTGCTTGTAAGCTAATATCATCAAATCTATTTACTTGTAATTCATTTGTCATTGTATACAATAATCCGCCACTTGACCAAAACTCAAGTGCACCTTGCTCGGAATAATTAAGTACTTGTTCGTTTGTTTCATTTGCAATGTGCTGGTCTTCTAGGATCAGAGCTTTTATTTCATCAGAGACACTACTTGATTGGGCATTTGTGTAGTTACTATGAGGTGGTCTAGGTTCTTAGGACAGCGTTTTTGGTTTTCTTAGTTTGATCTTAATCATCAAGCAGCCGTTTTATAAACCCGTGTTGGAGGAACATCCCCTATGGAAGAGTGTCCTCTGCAATTATTGTAAAAGCTAATATAGGTGCTACACATATCAAAGAGTTCTTTTCCATCTTTGGGTTCATACAAATACAACTTCTCATATTTGATGCTGCGAAAGAAGCGTTCAATATAGGCATTGTCGGTTGCTCTGCCTTTTCCGTCCATCGATATTTGAACGGTTTCCAGTGACTTTACATAGCTGGTGTATTCATGCCCGGTAAACTGCCGGCCCTGATCAGAATTAATGATCTCTGGGGTTCCAGAACGCCTTACGGCTGTTTTCAGGCAATCAACAACCCATCCGGCCTCCATCGTGTTACTCACCGACCAGCCCACAATGTACCGGCTGTACACATCGATAATGGCTACCAAATACATGAATCCGCGTTGCATAGGTATATAACTGATGTCGAGCTGCCAAACCTGATTGACCCGCGTAATATTCAACCCCCACAACAGATACGGATACTTGTAGGCCGCAGGTTCACAAATAGTGGTTCTGGGACGAGGGTAAATGGTCTTTAGGCACATAATCTTCATCAGGTGTCTTACCTTTTCGCGGCTAATACACAGTCCCTGTAAGGCTAAGTCCCTGCGGAACCGCCGTGATCCCCGTGTTGGATCTTCGATATACATGCGATCCATCACACGCATCAGATTCAGATCTGCTGCGCTGATGCCCTTGGGTTTGTAGTAATAAACCGAGCGATGCAAATTCAACAAGCGACACTGGGCGCTCAGACTAAGATGCTCGTCATGAGCATCAACGAGTTTTCGACGTTGTTTAACCGGCATCACAACAACTTTTTTTTTAACCAATCGGTCTCCACCTTCATCTGACCAATCTGCTTGTAAAGTTCATCAAGCTGCTCACGGGTTTTCTGGAGTTCATCCTGATTACCATCTTGAGCAAAGGCAGCATCGGCATGATCCAAAAACTGCTTCTTCCAGGTGGTGATTTGATTAGGATGTATCTCGTGTTTGACCGCCAATTGTTGGATCGTCTCACGTTCTTTGAGCGCCTCAAGGACGACTTTAGTCTTAAAACTGTTGGTAAAGTTTCTTCTTTTTCGTTTCATAGTCAGCAAATTAACATTTTATTGTTTTGCTGTCCTATTTTTCTAGACCACTACA
>JADHMR010000057.1 GCA_016779945.1 Bacteroidia bacterium
TAACGTCATCAAAGTAGTAGACATCGCCCGCAACAGAACCTCCAGCAATATCACCATCAAACCAAAGTTGAAGACGATTATAATTTGTGGCAGTGGTGCCAGAAAAGTCAAAAACAAGCTCTACCCATTGGTTTATTTGGTCATTAGATATTGACTTTTTAACCTCCGTATTTTCCCAATAGCTTGGGTTGTTTTGTAATTTAAAAGTAACTTCGATTGGTTTATCAGCCCAAACCTTCATTCTAAAATATGGAGTTTCAGAAAAATCAATGTTTTCAAAAGTTCCATCAGATTCAATTCCAGAAGTCCACGAACCACCAGGGTGAGTAAATTTACCTACGTTGGCGGAAGAATTGACAACATTTGGATCAGGATTGGAAACTTGCTCAAAACCAGCACTCCCCCATGACCCAAAAGCAGTATCTGTGTCTGGCGTTTCATAATCAAACAGCACTACACTGATATCTCCGCTAACTGCTTCTTTGGTTGTAAAAGAAACCTGAGCGCCGCTTACAGCCGTATCATCCTCAAATTCTATGGCACCATCGATCACACCGGCATAATAGGTGGTTTGTGAAGATAAATTATTATCAGGAGTAATGGTAATTACATTGTTAGATTTCCCAGTAGATCCATTGGAAATAGCGGCTGTGAATGCAACATCTGTTCCTGTAGCACTGCCTTCTCTCAAATAAACAGAGGAAGAAAGGTCTGTCAACGCTGAGTCATCCAAAGCGCGGAGGCCTTGGTTTGAGGTCATAACAACATTTGCACCTAGAGACACATCTGTTTGCCCTTCTGATAGGTTAAAGGAAACCTGTGGAGATGTAAACAAAGCAGGCGTAGTAAGGTCATCTACATAGTAGGTGCTACCTTCAACATTGTTATCTCCGCTGAAGTAAATACCGAATTTGTTTAAGTGAATGTTTGTTGTGTTAAAAGAAAGACTCACCTCTACCCATTGGTTAAGAGTCGTTACGGTAGTTGTCGCAACCGTGTTTTGGCCACCCCAGTCAGGTGAATTTTCCAATTTTACATTGACATCGACCTCATGCGGAGTCCAAACTTTCATGGTCACCACATTGTTGTCAATAGCGTTGTAAAAGCCACTAATTGCATCAACACCAGCAACAGAACCCGTGTCACCATACATGGTTAACTGCGCTACATAGCCGGAGCTATTCACACCATCGGGAAGAGGATTGGCAACTGTTGAAGAAACCAATGCTCCATTCCAGTTGCTCAGGGTAATATCCGAGCCAGTCGGCTCAAAGTCAGCAAGCAAATCTGTTTGCTGAGCTCCCACGAAGAACGAACAAAGCGTCGTGAATAAAAATAAATAATTTTTCATAATACGATAATTTAATAATTGAAATTTAAAAAATTTAGCGAATGCTAATATTTATTATTGAATGTTTAGCAAATAAACATTATAAGCGATAAATTATCAAACAGGTGAACACTAAACAAACACTACATGGGTCATACATGGCCCTACAAAAACCCTACAAAAGAAAGTGGCTATAATTTACTCAGGTAGTTAAATAAGTCTGTGCCAGGATTGAGATTGAGTTTTTTTCTAAGTCTATATCGCGTCATTTCCAAGCTTTTTGGATTGATATTTAGTAGAGAAGCTATTTGTTTGCTAGGGATATTTAATTTAATAAAGGCGCAAATACGAATATCATTGGGTGTAAGATGAGGGTGCAAATCATTAAGTTTATTGAAGAAGTCAGGGTTTGATTTTTTAAAATGAAATTCAAATTTGACCCAATCGTAAGTTTCTTTAAGCTCTTTATCAATTCTATTAACAATTGACCTCATCTTAGGGCTCAACTCTTTTTCTTGCTTTGCATCATTTAATTTGAAAATGTGATTTTTTAAATTAATTAATAAATCGTTTTTCTTTATGTTAGTGTAAGTAAAATAAGCCAGCTCTTGGTTTCTATTTTTGATTTCTAATTGAAGCTTATCTTGCTCGAGAGCCAACATTGTTTTTTCATTCTTTAGCTTTTGCAACTCCAGTCTATTAATCTTCTCTTTCTGTTTTTGCTTTTCCTTTTTGATTAAGCGATCACTTTGCTTAATATTCCTTTTTTCCTGCCTAATTATTACAATGAAAAAAAGTCCCATAGTTAAAATTGCGTAGAGCGTAAATGCAGCTTTTGAAAAATACCATTTGGGATCAATTTTAAATGCAAATTCAATATTTTCTGAAAAATTTCCTTCTTGATCACTTGTCCTGATGTAAAACTTATAATTATTTGTTTCAAGCCCATTTACTTTTATAGCTAAATTATCATCAGCTTCTAACCATTTACCCTCATCATTGACTTTATATTCAATGACATGAGTTGAACTACCTAAGTTTTTAGGAAGTTGTGTTTGAATTAAAAGTGAATTGTTTGCATATGGAAATGACTTGAAATAGCCCTGCCCAATATTATGTTGAATTGTGTCATTTATCCCTACAAATTTGACTGTCTTGATTAACGGTTTTTGAATAATACTATCCTTGTTCTTTTGAGCAATCGCCTCTTCATTAAATACAAATACTTGGTCTTCTGAATTAAACAAGACATACTTTTGGTTTAGGCGCGTAAATTTTGAAAAATCACCATGAGTCTTGATTTTTTTATTATTGAACAATGTTGGTTTACGAAGCTCCAGATCAAACAATCCGATGTGTTTGTTGGTCGAGAACCACAAAGAGTTATCTAGCTGTTTTATAAAACTTAGGTCACTTATACCCTCAAACATTTCGGTCACAGCACTGCTTTTATAAAATGCCTTGTCAGTATTATCGTATTTATAAAAACCCTCAGGGTTATAAAATATCAATGCATCGTTAAGTTTAAAAAAGTAATTATAAAATAATTCATCATCAGAATTAAAGTTCTTTAAAAACTCAAATGAAGTTATATTTTCAAAATTGGCGCTTAATCCTAATTTGAAAAAGCCTTTAGCGGGGTGACAAACCCATAAATCATTATTATCAAACTCGATAAATCGAGAAGAGTCATAGAATCCATCTAGTCGCTTATAAAATGACCACTTTCCGTTTTTTTTCTTAAGTATAAGAATACCGTTGTAAGTGCCACAATAAATTAAATCCTTTCTGCTTTTATGTTGCTTAAAATTCCATACTCCATTGACAGCGTGTAATAATTTCAATGAATTATCGCGCTCATAGGTGTATATACCTTTTTCGTGTCCAACAAAAATAGTATTATCAATTTTTTCAATGTGCCAATTAACGCCTTGGCTATTTTTCACCAAGGACGCACGACTGTTTTTTGATCTTGTATCTGTGCTAAACAAGCCTTGGTTTGTTGCATTTAAAAAAATATTTTTGTTCAGTAGAAAACCATGACTCTGACCCTGATTTTTGGATTCTTTTATATAATGAACTACATCGTTTTGTTTTATATTATGAATCTCTTTATCACCAATTGCCCAAAGGTTCTCTTGAGCGTCCTCATAAAGTCCCTTTACATAATTTGATCTTAGGCCATCTGTGTCAATAATTGTTTTTTTGCGCTTAAATTGGTTGTCAAGAATATAAATCCCATTTTGATTTGTCCCAATTACAAACTCCTTGCTTTGGTCAAAAATAGCCGCATTTATAACTATCGATTTTAAATTGGCTACATTTTTAATGATAGCCCCTTTTTTTGACCATATTTGCCCATTTTTAAACACAAATACATAGTCGTCTTGAGCAATTTCAAAAACGTTAACCAATTCACTATTTATTTCTTTGAAGTCTTCAAATAATGTCATGTCATCCCCTTCGATGGTGTAGACACCGCCTTGGAAATCGTTAAAGAACAAATGTGATTTAGTTTTGAATATGTTCTTGTAATATTCAGGTGCTTTAAGACTGGTGATACTGCCCTTTGTTGGATTATAAAAAAACAACAGGTCTTGTGATTTAAACACCACACGATTATCATGTTTTGCGATACTGTTAAAGGTCGGTTGTAGGTAGTCCTCTTTTGTTGGTGGTATATAATATAAACTTGTATACTCAAAATCACCAAATTCATTCTTTTCCCAACGCCCAAAACCGCCAACTCCAGCACTAAAAATAAGCTGATTAGAGGCAATATAAATAGCACTCAAATCTGTTAACTTTCCTTTTCTGTATAAAAAATGATTGACCCCGTCAGTCTCTAACAAGCCAGCGGAGGTTGCCATATAATAAAGACCATTATCCGCTTGTTGAAGTTGTTCAACACTTCGAACACCAAGCTCAAAAATATTAAAGCTTGTTATAAGTGGGGCTGTGATTTTTTCTAGCTGACCGAAACTTAGGAAATAGCCAAAAATAAAAACAATTAGAAAATAAAAAGCCCTCACGTATTTTATACAAATTATAAAAACAAAAATAACTAAAATCAATAGATAGCTTAATTAGTAAAAAAGCAATCTAGGTAGTTGTTGATTTTAAACAAATCCTCCCCAAAACAGTTCGATTTCACGCCCCTAGGCTCCACATTCAAATCCGCTACACTACACATTCTTAAAGCCCACCATAATAGGTGGGTTTTTTCTTTAGAAGACTTAGCAAAGAACTTGGTATAAAGCTACTAATTCTTGGCAACTATTTGGCAACTGTAAGATTTGTTGATGAAAGTTTTTCATTAGTACCATCTATTAATTTTACAAGCTTATTCTTTACTTCGCTTGTTACTTTATTAGGCACACCTTTTAACCCGTCCGCCAAACTTTTTGCCTGTATTATTTGCTATACTATTTTAAACTATAATAGGTTAAGTTAATGATAGGTTAGGGGATATTAGTTTTTAACCACTTTGTAAGTTAACTCTTCGTTGTTTGACTTGTCTGTGGCTTTTACAATGTAAGTAGCAGTTGAGAGGTGTTCCATATTAATAGAGTTGCCCTGTGTTTCCAAAACTCTATTACCTAATAGGTCGTAAACTTCTATATCATATTCTAAATCGCCTTCAATAATTAATATAGATGTAGTAGGGTTGGGATAAATGGTTATAGTGTTTGAATAATCCGTTATTGATAATGCTTCAGCCGACCTTGTGTAACTAAACCCACCAGCACCACCAGCAGACCAACTTGTAAATTTTATGTCATAGTAAGCGTCGTCTGTGGTATCGGATGTATTATTTGTTAGTTTTAAAACTATATCTGTATTTAAAGGAGGCTTATTTATGTAATTACTTCCTTGAGGAAACAAAAAAACACGAAAATCTAATAAATCGCCATTAATAATTTGTGATATGTTACCAATTGCCCATTCAGTATACATAGGACTTTTTCCTTTTTCAAAAGAATCTTCAACAAAAGCATTGAATAATGCTCCCCCACCAGTAGCACGAGTTAACCAAACATTTTCGGAAATTCTGTCTTGATTTTGTTCTAATGCTGCATCTGAGTTATCTTCTTTGGTAAAGTTAATTTGCCCATACCCTAAAAAAGACGCAATCAATAATAATAGTAGTATTTTTTTCATTGTATTTATATAATGTAAATTAATTAAGTGTGATTATTGAAATTGAGCTAGACTCTGTTCCATCATTTACTCTATAGGATATGGATACTTCGTCTTCATTATTTGTTATATCATATTTGAGGTAAGCTACAGACCAACCAGAGTTACTATTCGTTGTTACATTTTCTATCGAATAATTTGTGATATTTGTGATATCTGTTATTTCAAATGTAACACCACCTAAATCTTGATCATAACCTAATAATTTGACAATATTATTTGAAGGCTTTTGAATAAAGTAGCCATAAGACTTTGGTGGATTATTAATTTCCAATTCATCGATATAGATCGAAATTTGACCAGGCAAACTATTAAGTCCTTGTTCGTCTTTTACCCTATATTCAAAAGCTGATAATGTTGGATACGTTTCACTTTCCTCAAAGGAAATATTATTTGTAATCTTTAGTGCAGATAAAGCTGGTAAAAACTCATGATCTACACTATTTATAAAGCTTGGCAAATTAGTTGCTTCAAATTCTATAATGGTATTAAATCCATCTTCATCACTTACAATTAATTTGACTGGTAAAGTTGAATCATATGAAATACCCTTTTTTCTTTTAAGCCTTAGTAATTTATTTCTCACAAAAGGTCTGGCGTTTGGTTTTGATATACTTTTTATAGCAACTGTAGCTTCTTGGGAATTGTTTTTACCATCATTTACAATAAAAGTAAATGACTCCTCATCAAGCCCTCCATAATGTGCAATCGTAGCTAAGCCAGTGCTTGAATTCAAAGTAACCTCAGAGGTTAGATTTGTTCTATTTTCTAATAAATATATCAAAGCATCTCCCTCTGGGTCCTGAGCTTTTAAATTAACCGATACTGTTTGTCCAACAAATAAAGAAACGCTATTATCAAAAGCTTTGGGGGCTTGATTTGGCTTTTCATAGACTGTTATAGTAATTTCTCCAATATTACTATCTAACTCATCTGTGTTGGTAGCATAATATGAAAAACTATCTGGTCCATAATACCCTGATGAGGGCGTATAGGTAATAACATTTCCATCTAACTCAACATATCCATTTGATGGTTGCGACGAGACTGAATAAACTAAATCTAAATTATTCGGGTCGGTTCCCGCTAATGTAATTACTTGGTCTATGTCTTGAAAACCATTAACCTCTAGTGAAGACACTGTTGGATTCGCATCCAAAATTTGTTCGGCCTCTAAGACAGTAACCTTTACTGTATATACCTCACTAAGTGTTTCTGAGTCT
Organism: Bacteroidia bacterium; assembly: GCA_016779945.1. Classification (GTDB taxonomy): domain Bacteria; phylum Bacteroidota; class Bacteroidia; order NS11-12g; family UBA9320; genus UBA9320. The sequence goes on from JADHMR010000057.1 coordinate 6,754, forward strand.
GTCTTGTCTTGTACATAATATGTAAAACTATCAACTCCTGAAAAAGCTGCACTTGGCGTATAGGTAAGGGTAAACTCCTGAACGACTACTTGACCATTATTTGGTTGAGTAGCTACAAGCAGTAAATCCGTAGGATCAGTATCTACGTCCGTTACATCTATTAAAATTGCTAAAGCGGTGTCTTGATCAGTAGATGTATTCACATCACTTGCAATAGGAGCGTCATTTACATTTTCAATGGTAATGGTCACCTCAGATACATTTGACTTTGCCCCATCTGAATCTACAGCTAAATAACTAAATGAATCCACTCCAGAGTAGTTCGCTTTTGGGTTAAACTTAAAATTAGTACCATCTATAGTTACCAATCCATGTTCTGGGTTTTCAGTAATTACAACTGTCAAAGCGTTGTCCTCAACATCTGAAATCAGTTCTGAAAAATTAAAGGATAAAATGCTATCCTCTTTTACTGTTTGTTGGCTTGGTAAGGTTGTTGGTATATCATTTACTGAAGTGACAGTGACATTTATAGTTTCAGTAGCAGTAGCTGTTCCGTCACTCACCGTGTAGGTAAAGATATCGTCACCGTTAAAGTTTGCTTCTGGCGTGTAAGTAACAACTCCATCTGTTGTTACTGAAGCTGTTCCTTTTTCTGGGTCTGGGGCTGTCACAGTGAATGTTAATGAATCTCCGTCTACATCGCTTGAGAGCGTGCTCAAGTCTAATGTAACTGCTGTATCCTCAGTAGTTGCAATACTACCCGCTAAAGCTGTAGGTGCGTCATTAACTGCTGTAACCGTAACGCTTATAGTCCCTGTGGCAGAAGCTGTTCGATCACTTGCTGTGTAGGTAAAGCTATCATCTCCGTTGTAATCTGCATTTGGTGTGTAAGTAACAACTCCATATGATGATACTGAGACTGCACCATTTGATGGGTCTGTAACAGTGTACGTTAATGAATCCTCGTCAACATCACTTGAGATCGTGCCCAAGTCTAATATACCGGCTGAGTCTTCATCTGTAATAAGTTCTCCAGGAGATGCATTTGGAGGGACGCTGTAATCAATTTCGATTGAACCAACAACTGAGGGCGTAGTGGCAATATCGGTGTTTGTACTACCTGAAATAAAAACCTCTTTAAACAATACATCATAGCTACCATTTTTTAGCTCAGTTGAGATTGGTATTTGAATTAATGGATTATTGCCTTTAGGGAGTCTTGTACTAGTGGTAGTAAAAATTATAAATCGCTGTTCACCATTTGTTAATGTAGAATTCGAAACTGTGAAGTTTTGAAGAGATGATAATACTATTAAATTTTCAAAATCAAGATCAATATCTTCACTAACATTTAAATCGAATTGAATTCCTCTGACCTGTTCATCGTTTTGAATATTAATTTTTAAATTATTATTATTAGAAGCAGCAGGATTAATTATAACATCGTCAGAAAATAAAAAGTTTTGTCCCAAAATGGTGCCACTAACACTAACAATACTTGGCGAATTATCCCCATTGTGATAAATTTTAATTTCTTCATTAAACTCGCCTATTTCACTGGAGATAAAACTCGCATTTATATTAAAATTATCATAAGGAATGATTTTTCTTGGATAACTAATACCCTCAATCGATATAAATGAATTGTTGTAATTGAGACTATCAATAACTATTTCTTGATTAGAATCATTGTTTGTGTTAATTGTAAAATCTTTCTTGGTATTTGAATTAAATTCCTTCAAATCAATTACATCATTAAAAACTCTAAACACGGGTGTGTAAACATTAAAAGTAGAGCCATAAACATCGGTGAGAACGTTCTGCTGATCTGCTCCAATTACGATTGCATTTTGAATTTCCAAATTGTAAACTCCAGCATTTGTATCAGGAATAATTTCAAATAATGAAATTGGACCATTACCAGGACTGATACTTTCTTTAGTGGTAGAGAATATTAATACTCTATGTGTATTTTCACTTATATAACTTGATGAAATTGAAAAGCCTGTAGCTCTTTCAGTGAGCACAATATTATCTGAATTTAATTTAAAATTGCTTGGCAAAACTACATCTAATTGAATTCCAAAACATTCTTCTTGATTCTCGAGATTCAGATTTATGTTCGTTGGTACCCGATTATTTGCACTTGCGTTAGACAACTTTAAAATATTTGAAGTAAAAACCTCTCCTTGAACTTTAATGAATTGAGATGAACGTTGTACATCAGAGTCATTTGTAACAAAAGTAATTGAGTCGTTTACAGCAGTTTCTTTGGAGGTGTCTAAACTAAAATTTATGTATCGTCTTTCTCCTGCACTAACCCTAAGAGGTAAACTCTCATCGACTTCAAAAATGTCAGGAAACTCTATATTATTAATATCTAATGATTCATTGCCATCGTTACGGATGTAAAACGAAGAATTATATCTTGAATTAAGACCAATCTTGTCAAAATTAATCTGTTGACCATCTAAATTTAGCTTAGGACCAAGTACTGAAATTATACTACTCTGAAAATTTATTTCAATTTGATTTGCTTCAGTATCAGATGCAATAAGGTTAGAAACGTTTATAGTATAGTCTCCAGGATTATTAAGGCTTTTAGTATTTAACTTAAAAATGGGCTCGTTAATAAACGCAGCAATCTGTTTTGATGTGGTATAGGCAACTATCCTTAGTATATTATCATCTATAAAATTATAGCTTATGGAATAATTATCGTCTATTATTTCTACTGCTTCACTAGTGAAAGAAAAATTAGAGTTATCTAATTCTACATCCATTTGAAAAGCTCCCATTGAATCCTCTGTATTAGCAACAAACTCAATACTAAATTCAGAGTTCTGCGAGACAGAAATTGGTTTATAAGAGAAATTATTTTGAGCAAACAAAATTCCAATTGCAAAAAATTGCAAAAAAACAAATAATATCCTGTTCATCATTTATAAACTCAAGCCTATTTATTGATAAACTCTGAGGTAAACTTGATTTCACCCCCCTGATTCTCAGCTGTATATTCAATAAACAACACGCCATTTGGAATTCCTTTTAAATCTATTTGAATCTTGTTATTCCCAAATGAGTCTTTAGCTATATTGTAATTTAATAGGGTTCTTCCTAAAAGATCATAAATCTTTACATTTTGATTTTTTAATGGAACTTGAGAATTTATATTAATGTTAACCTGGTCATTAAATGCTGGGTTAGGATAAATCTCAAACGAACTATTTTGATTTAATCGATCGATTGAAAGGGTAATAAAATTAGGTGTTAATTTTAGACCTTTTTCAGTTGATACAATTAAAGAACTTTCATCAAAGTGCTCAATATCTCCAATTATGGTAAATAATTCTATTTCCCCTTTAATTGACGCGGCATCAAAAGTGTAAAGTATTGTTTCAACTATTTCTCCATCATTTAATTTAGTTTTTTGAAACATATTTAACCTATCAGACAGAACAATATCGCTTTGATTTAACATCTTAAATTGCAACCCTCCTATGCTGTGATCACTACTTAAATACAATGTTTTTCCTTCCCAAAACAGCTCAACATCACCAACAGGATCACTAGACCTGTAATCAAGATCCGATTTGCTTACTATTTTTTTAGATGAAACACGGGATGTCTGGTCATTAACATTAAATGAGTTAGTTCCTATAGCTGGTGTTAGAATAATATCAACAATGCCCATAACATCAAGAACGTTAATTATATTGTCATCATTAACATCGGTGGCATATTCAATAAATCTTGGTAATTGATAATTCAACATAAAGTCCACAGCATTAATTACATCTGCTATATTCACAACATTGTCACCATTAGAGTCACCTAAATCGTATAAAAGATTTTCATTGCTAACTGTAAACACATTTTCAGAGGAGAACTCGGAGCCAGTTTGAGCATTATCAATTGATTGAACAGACCAATAGTAAGTACCTGGCTCTAGTGCAATTTTCCATTTTGTATTATGCTCAGCATTACCTTTACCAGCAGATTTTCTTACTCCATTGATTGATGAATTTGATGAAACTATATTTTCACCACCAGAAGTTGTACCCATTTTGATAGCGTAGGTCAATCCTTCAAGATCAGTATTATCATCAACAGCGCTATTCCATGTTAACTCCACGAAGAGCTTACCATTAGATTTGTCTAACTCACCCTCAATTACATTTGCATCTAATAAAAATGGCATATCAGGTTTATTATTTGTATTATCTTGATTTTCTTCAACATCTGAATCGGCTGAAATTATTCTCTCTTTATTGAAAAATGAATTTGTTTGAAAAGACGAGAATGGATTTGAATCATGAATAGTAGGGTCGTAAATTTCTGAATCCGATGTAATGGACTTTAACTTTCCGTCTTTTATGGCAGCAACACTTAATATCCTTGATAGTGTGTTTCCAGTAACTCCATTAAGGTTTTCCGGATTGTGAACTAAAAGTGTACTAAATGACTGACTACTAATTGCCTGAGATACAGAGCCGTATAAAATTACTTTGTTTTTATTTACAACCAATTGTAATCTTTCTTCATTAAAAGAAGCTAATGCGTCCCTAGTTAATACATAATCTATACTCACTTCGTTTTCATATTCAAGTAAGATTGCAGCAACTGAAATACCATCTCGCATCGAAATTTGTGTGTTGTCATTTTCGTGTTTAACAAACAAATCAATATCAGAAAATGAAGGTGGATTAGTTACAAGATAAGACTCATTTCGATAGTTTAGGTACGTTCTGAATATATTATCGTTTTCATTTTGTTTTGATTTTCCAGCGATAATAAAATCTAAATCCTCATCTCCATCTAAATCACCAAACTCAACTCTTGCATCAACAATATCACTTACATCAAAATCACTATCAATAAATCCAGATGCTGGTGTGTATTCTAGAAGTTTGGTCAGCTTTCCATTTGAAGATTCGCCTGAAATCAACATATCGATATAACCGTCTCCATTAAAGTCACCTAAATCAACATTGGTGTTTTTCATAGGATCTAAATTTGTAGGAACTGAAGGCCATTCACCAGATTGATCATTTAAAAGGAGTTCAAATACGTCAACTCCCGTATCATTTGTCCCAGATAAAAGAATATCCAAGTCACCGTCGGAATCAAAATCAATAAAATCTGTAGATCCATTTGAAACCCCTGTAATGATTTCATTTGATGCCTCCAGGGAGATTTCCTTTTCCCCTGGGAGGGTAATGTTTTTGAATATCTTAGTAATACTAGTCCCAACAATTTTATCACCACTAATAATTATGTCTATATCTTGATCATTATCGTAGTCACCAAAATCAAATGCAGGACCCTTAATTCTCCCTATATCAGTAATTTGATCTGTAAGGTCAGTTCGCTCAAAGGAGTCACTAAACTTATCGTAGGAGAACATATAGAACTTAACATCCATAAACAATTCATCATTGCTATCTACTCCGATAACAAAAATCTCATTGATACCATCATTATTGAAATCTGCTATTCCATATTTTTCTTCAAATAGTTCAAGATCTCCAATATCTTTTTGACTTACAACGCCAATCCCATTAGTTGTTTTCTCAGGAATTTCGCTACAATCATTTTGATAACATTCAATTTGTCTAGTGCCATCTTCAAAATCGAAAATGCGCATTTGACCAGGGAAATGTGTTACAGTAGCCTGCATATTCTCCCCTGATGACTCATTATATCTCCAGTCCTGATATTCTTCATAATTGGGAACTTGGCCAAGAATATATCCTTTTAATCTACCGTCTGCTGATATAAATAAACTATTATCAGATTGATTCATGAAATCAGAATATTTGATTTCCTTTACGTTATAGTGGTAATCATCAAAGTTTTGTAGTGCTGTCTGATTCAAAATTCCATCATTATAGGAATAGAATTTGATTTGTTCATTTTCTTTTAGAATTAGATCTAAATCTTCATCATTATCGAGATCAACTACTTTTAGCATTGGATTGTTTCCAGAAGAAATACTTTTGTCAAACAACCCGCCCTGATTTAAAATTTTCCAATCATAAACAATTGTAAATGATTGTTCTTCAGAATACGGCCCAGCTTTAAGCCCTTGATCAACCGCCTGTACTGACCAGTAGTAAGTTCCTGGCTCAAGTTGGGTTTGGTAGAAGAGATTATAGTTATTAGGGCTTCTTGAAATTAATAAATCACCCGTTTCCAAATTACTAATTGTATATGATAATTCTGTTCCACCTGAGGATTTTCCAAGTCTAACATTATATCCTAAAGAAGAAGTGAAATCGTCACTAGGTTTGTTCCAACTTAAATTCACAACTCCATTACCAACAAGCTCCGATTTCAATCCAGAAATAGTTTCAGGCTTAGAGTTCTTTTTATTAACCACTTCAGTCTCGTAGAGGTATGTTTTTTCTCCCTCTCCAATCTTTAAACCAATCAAAAATAAATCTAAATC
>JADHMR010000058.1 GCA_016779945.1 Bacteroidia bacterium
CCATTATTTGGTGAAAACCAAAATTTCATTAGATCCAAATTCCCAAAATTTGAAAAGCTTTCACCAGCATACCCATCTGCAATAGGTTTGCCATATGCGTAATAGTTGTAGCCTAATTGAAGAAAAACTGGGATACTGGCTAGCGAAAAGCCCAACAGCCACCCCCATACATTAACATCTAAAACTATTTTTTTAAAATCACTCCATTTACTAACAAGAATATAACTCACAGGGAAAATGACAAAAACTGAGTTTAGTGGTCTCAGAACAATAAGCAGAGAACCTAAAATAAGAATCAATATAAAATCTATATTTTTTATATTTTGATTATGTAAAATCTTTAAAAGTAGGTATTGAATTCCCGCAAAAACAGTAAATGAATAAGCGTGGGACATTCCACAATCACGTGTTGTATAGTAAAGCAAATTAGAGAGAAATAAAATTCCTAAAACTAGCATATAGCTTTGCATGTGCGATAGGTTCCAATAATAGACTGCACATAGAAAAAGGAGAAATAGTCCTATTGTACCCCATATGGCAGTAGCCCAATTAAGGGCTAAATGATGATTTTCTGTAAATCCGTAATTATTGTCAATTCCTAAAAAAGAATCTAAAAGTGAAGCAATTAGTGAAAAAGGAGCTTGACATATCGCCACACCAATGGGGTACTTTGTTATAATTTTTTTATTCTCTAAACGAAAGCCAGTACCTGTTTTCTGGACAATTGAATCAGGAAGGTTTTCGGCATCCATATCATAATAGAAATAAGCAGGAAAATAGATATGATAACCTGCTTTGTCTGCAAATATTTGAGAATGATACGTGAAAATTGGATGACGAGAATGCCTATTTAAGCTTATAAATAATAGACCTGCAAATAGAAAGATAAAAATAAATTTGTCTATTAATCTCATCGAATATGCAAATAAAGGTCAAATAAATAGAGCTGCAATAAACCACGATATTCAAGCTATAATTTACTGATTATTCATAGTAAGCCAGAGTTTATCCTTTAGTTCTTGAATCCCTTTTCCAGAGACTGATGAAATAAATAAAAAGTCGCAATCTACTTCCAATTCTTCAGCAATTGCTATCTCTAATTCTTGATCTAATATATCTGATTTTGTAATTGCTAAAATACGCTCTTTGAACATCAGTTCAGGACTAAATTTCTCGAGTTCTTGCAACAAGATTTTATAGGTTTTATTAATATCTTCATCATCGGCAGATATCATAAATAGAAGAGCTGCATTTCGTTCAATGTGTCGAAGGAATCGGTGTCCCAATCCCTTACCCTCACTGGCACCCTCTATTATGCCTGGGATATCAGCCATTACAAAAGATTTGTACTCTCTATATTTTACAATTCCTAAATTTGGTGTTAAGGTAGTAAAAGCGTAATCTGCTATTTCTGGTTTTGCAGCAGAAACTACGGACAATAATGTAGATTTTCCCGCGTTTGGTAAACCAACTAATCCAATATCCGCAAGTACTTTAAGCTCAAGGATAAACCATTCTTCTAGGCCAGGTTGTCCTGGCTGAGCATACTTTGGTGCTTGGTTAGTTGCACTTTTAAAATGAGTGTTTCCCAAACCTCCTTTACCCCCTGGTAACAAGACGAATTCTTGACCATCTTCGGTAATTTCTCCGATGACTTCGTATGTTTCTGGATGTTTAGCTACAGTTCCTAAAGGTACTTCAACAATTTGATTTTGGCCGCTTTTACCAGTTTGATTTTTTTTCTTTCCAGGTGCACCGTACTCACAAAAAATATGTCTTTTATATTTTAGGTGTAGTAATGTCCATAGTTGGGCATTACCTCGAAGAATAATTGAACCTCCTTTTCCACCATCTCCACCATCTGGTCCTCCTTTGGCATTAAGATTATCTCTAAAAAAACTGTGACTACCTGCACCACCGTTCCCACTCTTACCACAAATTTTGACGTAGTCTATAAAATTTTGATTACTCATGGTAAATTAGTTGGGCTGTAAATCTAAATTATAATTGGCTTACGCCATCTATAGCCTTACAAAGATTTTGGAAAATTTCATCAATTGAACCTTTACCTTTTACAGCTACAAACTTTCCTTTTTTGGCATAAAAATTTGCCAATGGAGATGTTTCATCATTATAAACCTTAAAACGATTTCTGATAATTGCTTCGTTTTGATCATCTGGCCTTCCACTAGATTTTCCACGTTCTAACAATCGAATAACTAATTCATCTTCATCAACCTCTAGAGCAATCATACTCGTAACATTGGCCTGATATTCCTCAAGAACACGATCCAAATTTTCTCCTTGGGCAATTGTCCTAGGATAGCCATCAAAAATAAATCCTTTATCATTATTATTTCTTGCTATGAAATCCTTAACCATTTGATTGGTTACTTCATCGGGAACCAATTGACCTTTGTCAATGAAGCTTTTTGCTAATACCCCAAGCTCTGTTTGATTTTTGATGTTATACCGAAATACATCACCTGTTGATAGATGAACTAAACCGTATTTTTCAATTAGTCTAGCACTTTGTGTTCCTTTCCCTGCACCTGGAGGTCCGAATAAGATGATATTTATCATGGTTTTAAAGTGGGGTCAAATGTAATATGTTTATTGTATGATCGTATTTACTACTTTTTATTAACAAAGATTTTACTTTTTAGATTGACCCAAATAGCTGTAATGTCCTCTGAAAGATTTAACCGAATACTAACACTCACATATAATGACAATATCAATAATGACTTTGATAAAATTGATAAATATGGATTATCAATCTGCACAAAATAATTTACCAGCATAAAAATCCCTAGGGTAAGTAGTAAGATATAACCCAGCGATTTTTGAAATGGATGAATAGCAAATTTTCTGTATATGAAGTATGTTTTAGCTAAATTATAAAGAACAATAGATAGAAAAGTTGCGAGGGCAGCACCCACTATATCGAATATTGGAATAAAAAATAGGTTTGCTATGATATTTAATACTCCCAAAAGAAGCAACGCATATAAGTTAAACCTAAAATACTTTGAATATCCAATTATTATTTCGTTTACACTAGTAACCATATCAACTAATTTGGCCAACCCGAGTATCAGAATGACAATTTTACCCTCAGTATATTTTTCTCCATTTGGTATGATTTGAAAAATAGAATCCACATTCACCCAAATTAGCAACAACAATAATGTGCCAAATAAAAAAAGATTGATACTCGATTTTTTATAGATTTCGTGCACATGGTCCATCTTATTTTGAGCCAGGGAATCGGCAACTATTGGCCCTGAAATAGAGAGCATAGGAGCCGTTACTAAAACCATGAGACCGGTGAGGCTCATAGCAATTGAATAAACCCCAGTTTTACTAAAACTCAACATATCTGTGACCATAAAAATATCCAGCCTAGTAGCTAAACTACTTCCCAGGCTACTAAGCAAACCAAAGCCTGCAAATACTGCGATATTTCTGATTCTTTTTTTAGTAAAATACTTGAACTCTACTTTGAACGAAAAGTTCCCTTTCAGCATTAGATATACGAGCACTCCAGCCATAGCTAACATATATACTAAAACTACAAAGTATAAAACATTTTCATAACTTAAATTGAAATAGAAGTAGGCCAAAGCAGCCAACCCTAAACCAATTTTAACCCATAAATTTCTAAAGATATTGGGGATTGTTATTAACCTAAAGTTAGAAGAATAATAATAGAATGAATTCGTAAACATTATGGCAATAAAAAGCAAAAAGATATACCAAAAATTATCTTTGAATTCTGGTGGCCACCACTGTACAGTAATTCCGTACAAACACAGAAATACTGCGATACCCCCCAATAATACTAACATTATAAAACCAAGAAACCCGTGATGCTTAGTCTCATCATCTCTGAAATCAGGAAAAAATCGAACAATCACATTCGAAATTCCAAGGCTAAAAAACCCAGCAAGCACTAATCCTGCCTCCTGAACATATCTGAATCTACCAAGCTCGGCAGCATCAAAACAAAGCGTGTAAATAAAAAATGTGTTAATAGTGCCAACAACTGCAGCGAAATATCCTACAGTGCTTGATTTGATTGTTTGTCTGGCGATTACTCCCATTCTTGATTTAACTAAGTTCCATTATGTTATGTGCATGTTTTTTTTGGAGCACTACGACAGGGACTTTAATCTTGTCTATTACTTCGAAAATACACCTAGGTTTAATATATACAGCATTGAATTAAATATTTTACCTATTATTTTTAAAGGTTAAAATAAACAGAAGAAAACTCTAGTTTTGTGCTAATGAAGGTTAAAGATATTCCATTTATTGGACCAATTTTGAGTAGTTTGTCATCTAAATTGTATCATAAGTCTTATTTTAAAAACTCCGGAGAATACTGGGAAAAAAGATATAAAGATGGTGGAACTTCAGGTTCTGGATCATATAATCAATTAGCAATATTTAAAGCTGAAATATTGAATCAGTTCGTTGAGAAAAATAAGATATCATCTGTTGTAGAATTAGGTTGTGGTGACGCGAATCAACTAAAACTTCAGAAATACCCTAATTATATTGGGTATGACGTCAGCAACACTATATTAGATTCGTGTTCAAAAACATTTTCTGAGGATAACACAAAGCAATTCGATCATATCTCTAATTTTAAATCAAAAAAAACAGATTTAATTCTTAGTCTGGATGTAATTTACCATCTAATTGAAGATGATGTTTATTTTAATCATATGAAAACATTATTTAATGCCAATAATAAAAATGTTATAATTTATTCTTCCAATTTTGATGATGACTATGGAAATAAAGAAATAAAGCATGTTAGACATCGAAAATTTACGAATTGGGTTGAAAAAAATGCCAAAGATTTCAAACTAGACAAACTGATTAAAAATAAGTATCCCTATTCGGGCGACAGCAAAACAGGGTCTTTAGCAGACTTCTATTTCTATTCTCATCGCTAATTCATTGAAAAAAAACAATCATATTGTTCATCTTCCAAGAGCCTATCCTTCACAAATAGCTCCACTATCGAGTATATTTTTTAAAGAGCAAATAGAGGCTATTTCACAACAAAACAACACCATTAAATTAGGAGTTTTAGCAATTATCCAAAGGCCTATTTTAAAGCAATTACTACTTAGGAATAGTCAGCTTTTATTTTCAACAAATAAAAATATTGAAAGGAACATCACCACTTGGGTAAAATTCTTATTTACAATACCATTGCCCCGAAAGATCAAACGACAATATATTAATTTCAGTCTATTGGTACTTTTCAAAAAATATATATCAACCCATGGCAAACCCGACTTAATTCATTTACAGACCTATGAGATGGGAGCAGTTGCACTTAAAATTTTAAAAAAATATGGCATTCCTTACATCGTGACTGAACACTCATCAAATTTATATAATGATAAGACTAGACTCTCACACGATTTCCTAAAAAAAATATACCTAAAGAGCAGTTTTAATATCGCTGTTAGCCCATTCTTTTCAGACTATTTAACTAAAAAATTTGGTATTCCCTTCAATACAATTCCAAATACTGTAGACACAGATAAATTCACATTAAAACCAAAAAAAAAATCCTCTAAAATTAACCTACTACATGTCGCTAATTGTGTTGAAATCAAACAGCAAAAATTATTGATTCAGGGATATTCAGAAGCATTAAAACATAATCAATTACTCAACTTAACAATTGTTGGAGATGGACCACAATTAGAATCACTTAAAGCATTAGTAATTGAGTTAAATATTGATAGTTATGTGAATTTTATGGGTAGACTGAGTAATGAAGATGTCAAAATACAAATGCACCTTGCAGACATTTTCATACTTACCTCCAAAAAAGAAACGTTTGGCGTTGTTTTAATTGAGGCTCTTGCTGTTGGGCTGCCATGTATAACTACTAAATCTGGTGGACCAGAAGGCATCATAACTCACGAAGAACTTGGTCAAATATGCGATCATAATACGGAAGATATTGCAAAAGCTATTTTGTCTGTTTCTAGCAAAGAATATGACTCCAAAAAAATAAGAGAACATGTTGTCTCAACCTACTCTTCTAAAATTGTAGCAGGCCAAATCAATAAAGTTTACGAAAAGATTTTAATAAATTAACGTCAGTTTTTCAAATCAACTAATTGGTAAAAACCAAAAAAAATAATTCAATCAAATAGGCTCATATACCTTAAAAAGTTGCTCTGCATGACTCTCACCGTCATAATTATCATGCAAGTATTTTTTTGCATTAGCCCCTAGTTTATTTCTTAAATCTTTTTGCTTAGTCAGTGAAATAATACTAGCTAAATATGCCTCTTGGGACTTATAAACAAGGCCACAATTTGCATCATTTATTAATTTAGCTTGTGGTGTGCAATTGGAGACAATTAGTGGCTTCTCTGCATACATATATTGGAATATCTTATTTGCCACTCCAGAATTATGTTGTTTGTTCACATGAAATGGAGCCAGACAAACATCCACCCTGTTTAATTCGGTTAGTAAATCTTGAATATGAATCCACTCTGTATATTCAATATTATTTTTCAAAGAATCTTTGGCTAAAAACCTGTGAAATCGATCTTTATCTGCATTGTCTACAGGACCAATTATTCGAAGTAAAACATTTTGTTCGTTCAACAAAACACGCTCAAAAACTTCGAGCGTATCAAATATTCCCCTTCGTTCAGCAACCACCCCAAAATAGAAAAATGTCACCCTCGTATCTCTTTGTTTTGTTTTATCTACTTTGAATTTCTCGAACCTTGAAAAATCAATCACATTAGGAAATACAAATATTTTTTTTTCATCTAATTGAGAATACCTTTTCAATAAACTATCTTTATAATCATTGGATAAAGTAATAATGCGATCGACACCTCGTAAGATATCCTTTTCCTTTTTTGCCCAATTTCGAGGTCTAGTAATTAGATTTTTGAGAAAACCTTTGGTCCAATTATAAGTCAATACAGTAGCTGGAAAATTCTCATGCAAATCTAAAACTAACTTAATAGGTCTTTGACTATTCTTAATTGCGTCAATAGCAGGTGGAGCCATATACAAATCATGAACGTGAAGCAATTGAATATCCTCTTTAATGATAAATTCCCGAATAGCTTTGGCCCAAATCCATTTGTAAAATGGCAGCCAACTAGCTAAAGCAAAAAGTTTGTTTTTAGTCCATTTTGACAAGTAAATAGAATGTATATTCTTAGAATCGGAAACAGTATTCTTATCTAAATTTAAACAAAGAGTCTTAACCTCGTATTTGGCACTTAAAATGGATACTTCTTTAAAAACCCTTCCATCATTTATGAAATCGTTGTCTACTACAAATCCAACCTTCATCAGTGTCCAAAGTTAATCTTTAGGAGCTAGTTCGAAGAAATTATTTTTTTAACAAAAATGTATTTATGAGTAGTCTTTGGGAAAATGAAATAAAATATATCATTCAATAAACTCCAGCATTCTGATTTAAAAATAAATTTGTAACATCATCCTTTGTAATGGACAGTAAAAAAATATTAATTCTTACCTACTACTGGCCACCAGATAATAGTTCTGGAGTTCAACGTTGGGGATATTTTGCCCATTTTCTAGCAAAATCTGGTCTTGATATCCAAGTTGTGACGGTGAATCCAAAATGGGCATCATACAAAAATCAAGACGAAAGTTTCAGCCCTTTGGTGAAAGACATCAAAACTCATACCACCAAAACGCTAGAATTACTAAAATTTTATTCCTTTGTTACTACAGGAAATTCCTCAAAAGGGATTCCTCGAGGAAGCATAAATGACCAAGGAAGTATTTTCAAAAGGATTTCTCACTTTATAAAGTCTAATTTTTTTGTACCTGATGCTCGCATAGGCTGGAATACATTTGCATTTAAGAAAGCTAAAAAAATAATTACTGACCCAGATAATACCATCATAATCACAACAGGTCCTCCACACTCCACACACCTAGTAGGTCAACAATTAAAAAAAGTTTTTGAAAGCATCACCTGGGTTTGCGATTTTAGAGATCCATGGCTTGAATTATATTCCAATGCAAATGCACCACAATATGAAAATGCAAGAAAAAAGAACATATCCATGGAAAAAATGGTTCTTGAAAATGCAGATCAAGTCATCACGGTAGGTCCTTCATTAGCAAAACTTTTACAATCAAAACTACCCCCCAATAAACAAAGCAAAGTAAGTTACTTCTACAATGGTTTTGATCATTATAAAATGGACAAAATACCTCTAATAGATCCCAAGGAGTTTATCATTACATTTATTGGTTTAATACCGGACGATTACCATGTGGAGGGATTTATTCAAGCTTTAAAAAAATTCACAACAACTATTGGCTCTCGGAATGTCATTCTTCGACTTGCAGGTAACATCTCACAAAATTTCATCAACGAATTAAGTAATTTACCAACCATTGAAGTTGATTATCGTGGTTTTGTAACCCATTTAGAAAGTCTGAAGCTAATGAAATCTGCTTCGTTACTTTTTACCATTTTACCTACTCAAAAATTTGATGAAATATTAATTTCTGGGAAACTCATGGAATATTTAGCCAGTCGAAAACCCATTTTATGCATTGGAAACAAAAAAGGAGACGCAGCTTCATTGATTAAAAAAAATAAGTCTGGCAAAACCTTTAATAATGACGAAACTGATGAAATCGCCAATTTTATCATTGCTTGTTATCATAAAGAATTTGTGATATCGCAGCAAATTGACATTAAACAATACTCTAGAGAATCTACTGCTAATGCTCTTGGTGCCTTTTTAAAAGGATTATAGAACTTCATATTTTTTTTGTGTTTACTCTCCAAACTAATTCTATTTTTGAGGACAATTCAATATATGAAAGTATTTATTCAGAAATATAGTCAACACATAATAGCCGTATTACTAATTGCTATTTTGTCGGCATTGTTTGTGCCTAATAATTTTAAAAATAAGGCCCCGAAACAAAGTGATATTGTTCAATATAGAGGAGCAGCAAGTGAAATAAAGCAGTATCAAAAATCCGGTGAAAATATCTTGTGGACCAATGCCCTCTTTGCTGGGATGCCTTCCTACGTAATTAGTCTACCCAATAAATCGACAATAATCAAGCACTTAAAATTTCCAAGCTACCCAAGAGTGTGGTCTCAATTGTTTTTATACATCCTATGTAGTTTCATAATGCTTCTGGCCTTCAAGGTAAGACCATGGCTTGCTCTAATTGGTGCTATAGGAATTGGTTTTGCAACAGAGAATTTGACAATTTTGGCTGTAGGACATAATACAAAAGCGAGAGCCATTGGATACCTGCCACTGGTAATTGCTGGAATGCAATATATCTTTAACAATCGATATCTACTCGGACTTTCTCTACTATCAGCTGGACTTGGGTTAGAGTTACAAGCAAATCATGTCCAAATCACCTACTACGGTGGCTTTATGGTCGTTTTGTTTGTTCTTTTTCACGCCTATCCCTACTTTAAAGAAAAAAGATTCAAAGCTTTTTTTATCGCATGCGGAGTTGCCCTTGCTGGAGCAGGTATTGGCCTTGGAGCAAACAGCTTAAATATTTTATTACTCAAAGAATATGCAACAGAATCTATTCGTGGAAAAAGTGAACTAACTATCAATAAAACCAATGCATCCAATGCCGATAAGCAAGATGGCTTAACACAAGAATATGTGTTTTCTTACAGCAATGGTTGGTCAGACATAGGAGCAACGATAATCCCCAATTACAGTGGTGGAGATTCAGATAAACTCGGACTATATTACGGTCAAATTGGAAGTACTTCTGGCCCAAAATATATCGGGGTATCTCTTTTTATATTAATGATGCTTGGTTTAGTTTTGATCCAAGGACCACAAAAATGGTGGCTATTATCTGTAATAGGCATTACTTTAATACTATCAATGGGAGGAAATCATTTTACAGGTATCAATCAATTTATGTATAATCATTTTCCGCTATACAATAAATTCAGAGCACCGAGTATGATGATGTTTTTGGTTCAATTAGCAGTTGGTCTCTTAGCTATTTTAAGTTTAGAAAAAATCATTAGCCAGCCCGAATACGTAAAAGAAAATTGGAAAAAAGTAAGTTATGCCGCTATTTCTGGTATTGGAATCATTATTCTACTAACGCATAGCGGAACATTATTAAATGATTTTAATTCTACTCCTAAGGAAAATGAAAATGGACAGGTAGTATATGACTCTGACACCGAGTATGCCAAGAATATAATTCAACGACAGGGCGGAGAAGTAACTCAACCCGCTATCGATCGTTTCAAAGATCAACTTGCAGAAATGCGAATTGAAGCAATGAAAAAAGATGGTAATCGAAGTCTATTTTTCGCTGTATGTATTTTATTGGTACTCTGGCTAGTTTATAAGGAAAAATTAAAAATCAATTATGGGTTAATCATTATTGGACTTTTAATTACTGCTGATTTATGGACAGTTGGAAAACGCTATCTCAATGATAAAGAATTCAAAAGAGAACGAACACTTGAACAACCATTTACCCCATATGCTGCAGATTTAGAAATACAAAAAGACAAAACCTACTACCGTGTTTTAGACCTCACTCAAAGCACATTAAATAGTAATCGATGTGCATATTTCCATAAATCAATTGGAGGTTACAGTGCTGCAAAAATCAGAAGATTTCAAGATTTGTGGGATTGGCATTTGATGGATGATTTAAGAGCAGGAAAAATAACTGATAATGGAATATTCAATATGTTGAATATGAAATATTATATCTATCCAAATCAACAAGCTGCAGAACCTCGATATGGTATCAATACAAATGCCAATGGAAATGCATGGATTGTTAATGAGATCAATGTTGTTGAAAATGCTGACAGTGCCATTCTTCAATTACCTAAGATTGATACTAAAAGTCAAGCTATAGTTGAGAAAGAGTATGTTGATTTAATTAGCAACAATTCTGTTTTTGATAGTACGGCAAATATTGTCTTATCTTCATATCATCCAGAAAAATTAGAGTACAAATACACATCGAAGACAGAAAATAATGTAGCATTCTCTGAGGTATTCTACGACAAAGGTTGGAACGCATATATCGACAACCAACCCGTTGACCATTTTAGATTAAACTATATTTTACGTGGTTTAAAAGTCCCGGCCGGAGAACACAATATTCGATTTGAATATAATCCTAAAACATACCAAACAGGATCCATATTAGCAGTGACATTTGGTGGCTTAATATATTTAATTATTGGATTGAGTATATTTTTATGGATACGCAAAGAACTTATCACAAAAGACCCAAATAATAGAGGCTAAAAATGCAATTTGCTCACGTATTTGGTCATCAAAAAGTAAAGGAACAGTTAATCCGTAACGTTGAAAACAACAGGCTCCCTCATGCACAACTATTTATAGGAGCTGAGGGAAGTGGAAAACTAGGCCTGGCCATTGCATTGACACAATATATTTATTGTAGCCAACGAACACCCACAGATTCCTGTGGTGAATGCAGTTCTTGCAGAAAGATAAGTACTCATTCACATCCTGATGTACATTTCACCTATCCAGTAGCAGCTAGCAAAGAAATCAGCACGCAATACCTCGAAAATTGGAGAGAAATTAATGCATCAACCACTTACTTCAATGCTATAGATTGGATGGAAGCTATTACAAAAGATGGCAATAAAACTCCAAATATTACACGTGAAGAAACCAGAAGCATTTTATCTAGACTTTCATTAAAACCATTCGAAGGTGAAGCTAAAACACTCATTATTTGGATGCCAGAATACCTCAAAAATGAAAGTAATGCCTTGCTAAAAATTATTGAAGAACCTCCCCAAAAAACATATTTTATTTTAGTAGCTGAGCAATCAAAAAATCTTCTACCAACTATTACAAGTAGAACACAACTTACTAAAATCCCGAAATATTCATTTGAAGAAACTAAAGCATTCTTGGACAATAAATATGGTTTAGAAAAATCGAGATTAGAACAAATAGCTCGATTAGCAGACGGAAATTTTAGAGTTGCTACTCAGCTTGTAGAAGATAACTCAACGGATTATGGTCCACTTTTTAGAGATTGGATGTTAGCGTGTTACAGAAATGATCTTAAATCGGTTAGCAATTTATCAGATAAACTTCATGCGATGGGGAAAAATCAAATTCAACTTTTTTTATCCCACGGCATTGGGATACTCCGGGAGTGTATGTTGCATCAAACAATCGATAACTACCAAATAAATGCTGAACCCAGCCAAGTTGATTTTATCCAAAAATTGAGCACAACTTTAAATGCCTTTTTCATTGAAAAAATTTATTCGCAAATGAACGAAGTCATCTATCATCTTCAGCGAAATGCTAACCCTAAAATTGCCTTATTTAATTTATCTATAAATATTAGGTATCACTTTATCCGTAAGTAATTTCTATTTTGTGATATATTTGAGGCAATACGAAACTACTACTTACGGTAGTTGATTTTAATCTAAAAAAAAGGCAATCAGTATGGGATGTGGAAGTTGTGGAAATAATAATGGTAGTCATAGTCCTGGATGCGGGAACAATGGTGCGTGTAGCACAGGTAGTTGCAATAAACTAAATGTTTATAATTGGCTGACAGATATGGTCTTACCTGAAGACTATGAGCCATTTAACATTGTTGAGGTTCGATTTAAAGGAAGTAAAAAACAATTTTATAAGAATGTTAATCATCTTGAATTATTTACAGGAGATAAAGTAATTGTAGATTCTGATGTTGGTTATGATGTTGGGGAGGTATCTCTTGCAGGAGAACTTGTAAAACTTCAATTAAAGAAATACGGTATTGATGAGAACAATTCAGAAATGCGAACCATTAAAAATGTGGCAAGCGAAGAAGAGATTGAGAAATACCAGAAGTTTAAAGATATTGAACAAGAGTCTTTAGAAAAAGCGAGAACAATCGCTCTCCAATTAAGACTCAAAATGAAAATAAGTGACATTGAATATCAAGGTGATGGAAAGAAAGTAACATTTTACTATACTTCTGAAGGTCGTGTAGACTTTAGAGAACTGATTAGAAGATATGCCACAGAGTTCAAGAGCAGAATACAAATGCTACAAGTCAGTTATAGAGAGGAGGCCTCTAGG
>JADHMR010000059.1 GCA_016779945.1 Bacteroidia bacterium
TCAAGAGCAATTGCAAAGTATCCTAGAACAAATACGATTATAATGAGTGTAGCCATGTAATTATAAATCTAGGGCAAAAAAACATTTTTTTCTTCACTAAAATGGGGAAAATTTTGTACAATTTTAAAGTTTAACCCATACCCATCCCTTTGTATCGATATGTGTTGCAAACCATTTGAGAGAAGAATCATCGGAGAATCTAAATATTGAATATAGGACGACACCTGTTCTAGTATTTTTTTGTCTAATTGAATGGATGGTGCTTTGCATTCTACAAGTAATGATGGCTGACCATCTGAGTTGTAGAACACAATATCGTATCTTTTTTTGGTCTTGGGAAGCGTTCGTTCAATGCTAATTCTTCCTGCGGGGAAACCGTTCTTTATAAGCTGTTTAATAATATGTTGTCTAACCCATTCTTCGGGAGTCAGAGCAACATACTTTTGTCGGATAGGGTCAAAGATTAATTTTTGACCATTATTGTCAGATTTTAGTTGAAAGTTAAAATTTTCGAAGTTTAATTGCACTAGTTTTTAATAACCTATGGCCAAAGGTAGTAGTTCATACACAGAATTCAACAATTTGATAAATCAACTTGATAAGAAAGAGATTGCACCTGTTTATTTGTTGCATGGAGACGAATACTATTTTCTAGAAAAATTAATAACTAAGATTGAAGAGGTTGTCATAGATAAAGCAACAGCTAGTTTTAACCACCACGTATTCTATGGAAAGGAAACACAAGTTTCGGATATTATGAATATTGCACGACGTTTTCCGATGATGGCGGATAAACAATTAGTTGTATTCAAAGAAGCTCAATTTTGTAAGTCGCCAGATGCTATTATCCCATATTTAGAAAATCCTGTTGATAGTACAATTTTAGTGTGGTATCATCCGAGTAAAAAACTGCCAATGAATAGAAAACTAGGTATGGCGATGAAAAAACATGCTGTAATATTCACAGCAGAACCCATTCCAGAGAGGGAAGTATCAGCGGTTACAGCGTCTTATATACAAAATAAAGGGTATGATATTGAGCCAAAGCCTTTGCATTTATTAGTTGAAAATAGTGGGTTCAAGTTTTCTACTATCGTTAAAGAGTTGGATAAGGTTTTTTCGAATGTAGAGCAGGGCAATAAAATAAGAGAGGATCAGATTGAGAAGTATGTGGGTATCAACAAGCAGCATAACATTTTTGCGTTACAAAAAGCGTTAGCCAAAAAACAAAAAAGTCAAGTTGTTGAAATCCTAAACTTTTTTAAGGCAAATATTCATAATCATCCTATTGTCATGCTCAATGCTTCATTGTTCAGCTATTTCAAAAAAGTAGCTTTGGTGCAGAGTATGAATCAAAAAACAGATAAAGAAGTGATGTCAAATGTGGGAATTCCATTTTTTGCAATTGGCGAATACAGAGAGGCAGCAAGGAATTATTCAGGAAAGAAAATCGTGGACGTAATTGGCTACATAAACGATTGTGATTTAAAATTTAAAGGAATAACTCAATCCTCAAAAGAACCTGAATTACTTTTTGAGGAAACCGTTCTTAAAATCCTTGGCATATAGGATTAAGAATACTATATTTGGATGACTTTTAACCTAAATAATAAATATAAATTAATTAAAATTAATATAACAAATAATATGAAAAAAGCACTACTTATTGGATTGATGTCTACGTCAATACTATCCTTTTCTCAGTCAAGAGTACAAGAGCTTAACGTTCCTAATGCTCTTCAAGTAAAAGCAGACGCATCATCCGTAAAAGCTATCGATAATGAGTATACACCTGGTGAAGTTATCACTAGAAAAAATACCGTTATTAAAAGAAAAAAAGCTGTTAACTATGATTACATAGACTTAGGTGATACCTACTACGATTTGCAAACCAACTCTAGTCCAGGAAGAAGAATTATTCTTCATACTGATGGAACAGTCTCGGCTGTCTGGACAACTAGTCCAGATGCAGGAACAGGTTATCCTAACAGAGGAAGTGGATACAACCATTATGATGGAACAAATTGGTTGATGGGTAGAGATTCTAAAATTGAATCTGCAGGTAGAACCGGATGGCCAACAATTATGCTTTTAGATGATGGATCAGAAATGACTATTGCTCATGAGTCCAACACTGGTGGCTTTATAACTTCAAAAAACAGTGCCAAAGGCAATACATCATTCAATAGTTCAAATGCTATTTTAGACGATCTAACAGAACCTAATTCTAATCGTGTTCCTATTTGGAATAGAAGTGCTGCTTCAAATGGTAAAATACATGTTATATCAAACTATTGGGCAAGTGAAGCCAATGGAGTACCTGTTGTAACTCGAAATGGTGTTAATAGTCCAACAACATACAGTAGATGGGATGTCAATGGAGATTCTGCTGATATTGCTCATGTTCTTTTGCCGGGTTATGATAGTACGCTATTTGCTGCAGGTGGAGGTGATAACTATGCTATTGATGTTAGAGATTCTATTGTAGCCATATTACTTGGTGGTTTAGGTGATCCTGTATCCCTCTGGAAATCAACTGATAATGGTGAAAGTTGGACGTATACTGATGTCGATAGTTTTCCATTCAAAGGGCAACGACTTGCCGCTCAATTATTACTATCAGGCGATACAGTTTCTACTAATGATGGCTCTGTGGATGTTATGATAGATGCTACTGGAAAAGTTCATGCTTTTTGGGGTTTAGGAAGAGTGCTAGGTGCTGAGCCTGATGGAGCAGACACTACAGGTTTTTCTTTTTTCCCAGGACAATCTCAAATCAGACATTGGAAAGAAGGAGACTCCACTAGTCGTATTGCTGGTTCAGGTTTTGATTTGGATCAAGATGGTCAGTTTAATGTAACTGCAGAAACGTTTAGTAGTCTTGATGCAAATCAAAATGTACCTGCTAATTTACTTTCCGCTACTAGAACAGGAAATACATCACTGGTAACTATGCCATCAGCAAGTGCAGATGAAAATGGAAATCTATTTGTAGTGTACTCAGCTCCGGTCGAGAATCAATTACACTTTTTGAATGCTAATTACAGAGACATTATGGTTTCATACTCTACCGATGGTGGCGAGACATGGATGGGACCACAGAATTTAACACAGGATGGGACACAGGAATGTAATTTTCCATCTGCTGCTAAAGTTGCAAATAATTATCTTCATGTAATGTGGCAACAAGATGCTACTCCTGGTACATTCCTACAAAATCACTCAGCTAGTGCGGGTTCTCATCCTAACGAAATTAACACTATGAAATATGCTGCAGTACCTGTAGCTGATATTATCAATAACGTAATAGGAAATGATGTAAGAACTGCAAGTGTCGATAGGTTAAAGACAGCAGAAGTTTTTGTAGTTAGTCAAAATCAACCCAATCCTTTCCGAGGAACTTCTGAAGTTTTAGTATACTTAAGAACTAGCTCAAAAGTTTCGCTTACGGTTACAGACATTCTTGGTAATGTGTTAAATCAAGAAGATTTAGGTGTCATGAATGCGGGTAATCATAAACTTTCAATTGATGCAAATGGTTTATCTAGTGGGATGTATTTCTACACAATAGCTACTCCAGAACACCAAGTAACTAAAAGAATGCAGGTGAAATAAAATTCATATATCAATTTTAAAATCCGTCATATTTACATGACGGATTTTTTTTGGACTAAACTTTAAACTTGTATGGATATTATTTTACATTTGCAGCCCTTTATGAGGAATCACATGCGGGCGTGGTGAAATTGGTAGACACGCTAGACTTAGGATCTAGTGCCTCACGGTGTGAAGGTTCGAGTCCTTTCGCCCGCACACCAAAAAGATAAAGCCCTGTTAAAACAGGGTTTTATTTTTTTATTTCTCTTGGAAAGTTTAACAAAAAATAGACTCAGTCATTATAATCCTACTTAAAACACTAACGTTATGAATGTAACTTTCAAAAAATTAGATGATTTAAATGCTATAATTAGCATTGAAGTTAAGAATGAAGATTATCAAGAAAATTTAAATAAACAATTTAAAGATTATCGAAAAAAAGCAAAAATTCCGGGCTTTAGACCAGGAACTGTTCCCTTGGGAATGGTAAAACAGATGATTGGTAAAAGTGTATTATTTGAGGAAGTTAATCGACTAACATCTGAAGAGTTATATAAATATCTTCAGGATAATAAAATTGATATTTTAGGTCAGCCAATGACTAGTGATACTCAAGAAAGTGAAACAGATTTCGAAAATTACGGCGATTTTACATTTCATTTTGATTTAGGATTAGCACCTGTATTTGATTTACAGATTTCTCCCAAGGATAAACTTACCCGTTATGAAATTGAATTAGATGGTAAAGAGGTTGAGACTGAAATTAAGAATTTGAGGAGACAAAACGGAAAACTAGAAAATATTGATAAATCTGAAACTGAAAATGATTCTATTGTTCTGCTAATGACTGAAACCAACTCAAAAGGAGAGCACAAAGATGGAGGATTATTTGAACAAGAGGTTACAGTATTACCCGAGGTGGTAAAAAGTAAGAAAGTTAAAAAACAATTATTGAATGTTAGTGTCAATGACGAAATCAAACTCAATGTTTTTGATTTATTCAACGATAATGAAATGGTAATTTCTCATTCATTAGGTATAGAAAAAGAGGCGGTAGGGTCTCTAAGTAAGAATTTTACAGGTAAAGTTAAGGAGATAAAACGAGTTATACCTGCAGAGCTCAACCAAGATTTTTATGATCTAGTTATGGGACCTGGTGCTGTAACCAATGAAGAAGAATTCAACAAAAAAATTGAAGAAAATCTAGGTTCATATTATGTTGCTGAATCCGAAAAGCAATTGGAGGCTGAGATAAATAAAGTTTTAGAAAAAAATCATAAACTAACGTTACCGGATGATTTTCTTAAAAGATGGCTTCAGGGTACAAAACCAGATACCTACAATAAAGATAATGTAGATGAACTCTATGCCAATGAGTCAAATGTATTAAGAAAGCAACTGATAAGAGAAAAAATTGCCGAACAAGAAAATGTAGAAGTTTCGGACGAGGATATTAATCAAACCTCATTTGCATATACAGCTCAAATGCTAAGGCAATATGGTTTGAATAATCCTGATCCTGCAATGATTCAAAATTTTGAAGCTAAAAATAGAGAAGAGAAAAATTACTTACTCAGAATAAGAGACGTAGTAGTTGAAAAAAAGGTAATTGATAAGGTTAAGGATATGATTACCCTCAAATCAAAAAAAATATCGGTAGACAAGTTTTATGACCAGATAAAAAAGTTTAACGACAACAATTAAACTTTTTATACAAACCAAACGATATTAAAATCAGCAGTTTATTCTAGTTTTTGACATACTCAACTCACTTGTAGTTGTTTTTGGTGATAACTAACGAGCTAAATGTTTAAATTTGAAAATTATAAATTTATAACTAATGGATTACGGTAAAGAATTTAAGAAGTACGCAACTAAACATATGGGAATCAGCAGCTCGAAAGTAGACCACTACATTTCAAGCTCCATTCAATCTCCTCAAGATATGACAAGAACAGTAATTGAGGAAAGGCAAATGCCATTTAGAGAGGTTGATGTTTTCTCAAGATTAATGGCAGACCGTATTATATTTTTAGGTACAGGTATTGATGACTACATAGCCAATGTGGTCCAAGCACAATTGCTATTCCTGGAGAGTTCTGATGCTAAGCGAGATATACAGATTTACATAAACAGTCCAGGTGGATCAGTTTATGCAGGACTCGGAATATATGACACCATGCAGTACATAGCTCCAGATGTGGCAACAATTTGTACAGGAATGGCAGCAAGTATGGGTGCTGTTTTAATGTGTGCAGGAGCAAGTGGAAAGAGGACAGCTCTAAAACATAGTCGAGTGATGATTCATCAACCTTTGGGCGGAGCCCAAGGTCAGGCTACTGACATGGAAATTACGGTTAAAGAAATCATTAAGTTGAAGAAAGAATTGTATGAAATTATAGCTCAACATTCTGGTCAAAAATTCAACAAGGTTGAAAAAGACAGTGAGCGTGATTTTTGGATGACAGCTCAAGAAGCTAAAGAATACGGAATGATAGATGAGGTTCTCATCAGAAAATAAATTCTCGTTATGCAGTTAACATGTTCTTTTTGTGGGAGAAGCAAAGGAGAGGTTGGTCTTCTAATTTCTGGTATTGATGCTCATATTTGTGAAGATTGCGTTCATCAGGGCAATGAGATAATCCTTAGTGAGTCCGGAACAAAATCACTCCAGAAAAAAGAGTTGCTTTTTGATTTGAAAAAACCAAAAGCCATAAAATCTCTTTTGGATGAATACGTAATAGGTCAAGAAAAAGCAAAAAAAACATTAAGTGTTGCGGTATATAATCACTACAAGCGATTATCATTCGAATCTGAAAAGTATGATGTTGAATTAGAAAAATCTAATGTCTTGCTTATTGGAGAAACAGGAACAGGTAAAACACTCTTAGCACGTACCTTGGCAAGGTGCCTTGATGTTCCTTTTTGTATTGCAGATGCTACTGTATTAACAGAAGCTGGCTATGTAGGAGAGGATGTGGAAAGTATTATTTCTAGACTCTACCAAGCTTCAGATTATGATAAAGAAGCTACCGAACGAGGTATAATCTACATTGATGAGATTGATAAGATTGCAAGAAAGTCTGACAATCCAAGTATTACACGCGATGTTAGCGGAGAGGGTGTTCAACAAGGTTTACTTAAAATCTTAGAAGGTACTGTTGCTAATGTTGCTCCACAGGGGGGGAGAAAGCATCCTGACCAGAAAATGATAAAGATTGACACAAGAAATATTCTATTCATTTGTGGAGGTGCTTTTGATGGTATTGATAAAATTATTAATAAAAGACTTCAAGCAGGTGCGTTGGGTTTTAAATCAAACTTTGAGGAAGAGATTAATAAGGACCAATATCTTGAGTATATCATGCAGTCTGATATTAAACAATTTGGACTAATACCAGAGATAATTGGTAGGATTCCAATTTTAACAGCATTAAAACCACTGGATGCAGAAACACTAAAGTCAATTCTTCTGAAACCTAAAAATGCCTTAATAAAGCAATATGAGGCACTTTTTAAGATGGATGGTGTTGAGCTAGAAATCTCAGATAAAGTTATTGATTACATTGTTGAAAAAGCCCTTGAGTTTAAACTTGGTGCGAGAGGATTGCGTTCTATTTGCGAAGAAATTTTAAGCGATTATATGTATGACACTCCATCTGAAGATTCTGTCAAGAAAATCAATATTGAGATAAAAGATGCCAAGAAAGTCATCGAAAAATTAAGACTAAAGGCAGCATAGGTGCATAAATAAGTTCTTATTGTCTTGATTTTTTTGCTTGCTTTGAAACAATTGTGCGAGTATTTAAAAAAAACGATCCCAAAGTAATTAGAGCATGGACATTTTATGATTGGGCCAATTCGGTTTATAATCTCATCATATCCACTGCAATTTTTCCCATTTTTTATCAAGCAGTCACTAAGAGTCATGCCGAAAAAAACGGTTTAGTTCGCGAGATTAACGGTGATAGTGTTGACATGATTATGTTCTTTGGTAAAGAATTTGTAAATACAGAATTGTACTCATACGTGTATTCCCTGTCATTTTTGATCGTAGTTATTTTGGTTCCCATTTTATCTGGAATTGCAGACTATTCTGGAACTAAGAAACGATTTATGCAGTTTTTCTGTTATTTGGGTGCAGCTGGTTGCATGTCTTTATATTTTTTTGATGTAGAAAATATTGAGATGAGTATGCTGCCCTTGTTTTTTGCGAGTATCGGTTTTTGGGGAAGTTTGGTTTTCTATAATTCTTTTTTATTAGAAATTGCAGACAAGGATCAACATGATCAGATTAGTGCAAGGGGTTTTGCCCTTGGTTATATTGGAAGTGTTTTATTATTGGTTACTATTTTATTGTTAACTCAAGTATTAGGGATAATGCCCATTCGTTTTGCTTTTGTTATCGTGGGTGCTTGGTGGATAGGTTTTGCTCAGTATACGTATTATTATCTCCCAAACTCTAGTCATTATATCGCCAGAGAGAAAAAGGATAATATTATATGGAACGGCTACAGGGAGTTGATTAAGGTTTGGAAAGAGTTAAAAAATTATAGAAAAGTAAAATGGTTTTTAGTCAGTTACTTCACCTATAATATGGGTGTACAGACTGTCATGCTACTTGCTGTCTTATTTGCAAGTAAAGAGATTAACTGGATTGATGATGGCGAATGGTGGCAATCTAGTAAGATTGGGCTAATCGTTAGTATTATTCTGATTCAACTAATCGCAGTAGCTGGGGCCTATGTCCTATCAAGTTTGTCGAGACGAATTGGTAATTTGAGAACATTAATGTTGTCGACTTTTATTTGGGTCATATGTACAATAATTGCCTATTTTATTGATTTGCCACTTGAATTTTACTTCTTAGCAGTTATCATAGGATTTATTATGGGTGGAACCCAATCTTTGAGTAGGTCAACCTACAGTAAAATGCTACCAAAAACAGACGATTCAGCTTCTTATTTTAGTTTTTACGATGTCATGGAAAAAGTAGGTTTAATCATTGGTCCATTCTTATTTGGACTTCTTGAGGGTACATTTGGTAACATGCGAATGTCTGTATTAATGATGATGGTTTTCTTCATTGTTGGATTCCTTTTATTGAACTATACTCGAATTATTGAGAACAAAACAGTAGCTCCACAGAACTAGAATGTTAAAAAAGTACCTGTCTGATATCGCTTTTATGCAGGTATTAAATTTACTTGTAAAACCGGTCTGGATTTTAGTGATTGATAGAGCTGTTCAAAATGCTCTTACTCAAGAAATCTATGGTAATTATTTTGCACTATTTAATTTCAGTCTGATGTTTTTTATTGTGCTTGATCTTGGCTTGAATGGGTATAATACTACTGAGATTTCAAGAGATACGAATAAAATAGTCTCAATTGCTGGGAACATTATTGGGCTAAAGATTTTATTAATGGTTGTATATCTACTTGCAGCTTTTGGTGTAGGGAGTTTATTGGGATACAATCGATTGGAGTTTAATCTGTTATTAATCTTGTGTATTTTACAAATCATAACATCATTTAATCAATATCTAAGATCAATAGTCTCAAGCTTACAAAAATTTAAATGGGATGGGATTTTTATGGTATTAGATAGAATTGTTATTATATCAATATGTAGTGTTTTAATTTGGGGAGGGATTTCAGACTGGGGATTAACGATCAACCGTTTTGTATATGCACAATTAATAGGAGTAATCGTAGTGTCAATTTTATTGGTTGTTTTCTTGAGAAAGCAGTTATCTAAAATTAGAATCTCATTCCAATTTCACAAGATTATACCAATACTTAAGCAGTCGTGGCCATTTGCATTATTGATAATGTTAATGGGTTTATATAATTATATGGATAGTGTAATGCTTAAACTTTTAGTTGGTGATGAAGAGGCTGGAGTCTATGCTTTGGGATATCGATTATTTTACGCGTTGTTAATGTTTGCTCAAATTTTTAGTGGTGTTTTATTGCCTTTTTTTAGTAAAAATATTAATGATGTCAATATTCTTAGAGAGGTAAGTGGTTATACATCTAAGTTGCTTTTACTAGTAGGTTTTACAGCGGTATTTTTTAGTTATTCTTATGGTACTGACATTATGCAGTTGCTTTATCCTGATAAAGCTTCAGATGCAAGTTCAAATGCATTTATTATTTTAATGTTTGGTTTTATTGGTTCAGCATTAGTTTTAGTTTATGGCACTTTATTAACTGCGGCATTAGCATTAAAATATCTCAATCTAGCGGCACTTATTACTCTTGTCATCAATTTGATATTAAATATTAAGTTAATACCATTGTATGGGGCAAGCGGTGCTGCAATAGCTACTCTTTCGAGTCAGTTAATATTTGGAGGTGTATGTCTTATTTTAAGCTATCTGAAGTTTAGTTTTAAGCTTAAAAGGACTGATACTTTTAGGCAGATATTAGGGGTATTGATGTTATTGATCGTAATTGTAGGTTTTAAACAATATTTTGATAATCCTATCGTTCATTTTGTGTTAATAGCAGTTGTAGTATTCTTAGTTGCATATTTATTTAAGTTGTTCAGTGTAAAACACTTGAATAGTTAGACTAGGAATAAAAGTAATTCACCAAATAACATACTTTTGCAATCCAAAAAAACTAAATGAAACAGAACAAGGAGTTTGAACTTAATTTTTTAGATATTACATCTATTATTTGGTTAAAGAGGAGACCTCTCATTATCGTAAGTATTATCACAGTCATTCTATCCTCTATATTCTCGGGTCCATTTTTCATAAAACCTAAGTTTAAGTCTGAAGTTATTTTTTATCCAACCACTATAAATTCGATTGGTAATGCCATGTTTACAGATTTGACTCAGCGACAAGCAGATCCATTAGCATTTGGAGAGGAAGAAGAGGCAGAAAACGCATTGCAGTTGTTGAATTCATCTGCACTTCAAGGTCGAATAGTAAGAAATTTTGATCTTATGAACCATTATAGGATTGATAGCAAAAGTCCCCTTACAGACTTAGCTAAAAAGATGGCTAAAAATATTCAATTTAAGAGAACAAGACATTTAGCCGTAAGTATAACTGTACTGGATGAGGATCCTATTAAATCTGCTGAAATAGCCAATGGTATAGCAATTTTGTATGATTCTGTCAAGACCGAAATACAAAAGCAAGTTTCTTTGGAAGCACTTCAAATTGTGAAAGATGAGTTTAAGAATAAAGAGGCAGAGGTTTGGGATTTGAGAACAAGATTAAAAGAACTTGGTCAAAAAGGTATTACCAATTATGAAGAGCAAAGTCGGGCCATATCAGAGGAGTTATACAAAGCAGTTAGTCAAGCAAAGATTAATTCTTTAAAGAAACAACAAAACGAATTGGCAAAATATGCTGGAGAGTTTACTTATCTCAATGAAACATTGATTTTAGAATTGGAAAGTTTAAGTAAGTTGAGAAAAAGATTTGAAAAAGCAAAGGTCGATGTAGAAAAGACGCTTCCCCAAAAATTTGTTCTCACAAGTGCTTCCCCAGCAGAAAAAAAATCGTACCCTATTCGTTGGTTAATTGTGCTTGTGGTAACAGCTGTTGTCACTTTCTCAAGTATTGTTGTGTTGTTAATAAACAATAGAAAGGAAAATCTGCTCGACAAGTAGATGGGCACCTTTTTTACTACAAATAGAGTATATGTAACGGCACTCAGTTGTCTTATTTTCTGTTTTTTATGCATTTACGCAGAGTTATATCCATTACTACTATTACCTGTCGGACTTTTTGCAATTTGGTCCACCATAATACAACCTAAGTATACCTTATATTTTCTTGCATTTGCTACTCCTTTGTCTGTTCATTTGATCGATGAAAGATATAGCACTGTTAATTTAAGTTTACCAACAGAGCCTCTTATTATACTTATTTTTATTGGTGTTTTGCTTAAGTTTTTAACTTCAAAAAGACTTAACTTAAAGGATTTAAAGGTAGTCTTGAGTATCTTATTATTGGCTGATTTTGGTTGGTTAGTTGTTACAGCCATTAATAGTACAATGCCTTTAATATCAGCAAAATATGTATTAATGAAAAGTTGGTATCTAGTTGTTTTTTACTTCTTATTATCTAGATATTTTCAACGTTACGACATAATTAAGCGGTTTTTGTGGTTTTTCATTGCCTCAGTTTGCATTTTAGTTATCTACACACTTTGGCAACACAGTCAAGAAGGATTCGGACGTGCTGCAGCATACACTGCAATGAGACCCTTTTTACCTGATCACGGAATGTATGCAGCTTGTATCTCTTTTGTTATTCCAGTTCTTTTTGTTTTTGCAATTCACGGTAAACATCTTTCATACTCACCTTTAGTGAGAGTGATTAGTTGGTGTCTTTTCTTTTTTCTAATTGTCGCAGTAGCGTTATCATTTACAAGGGCATCATGGGTGAGTATTGTAGTTAGTTTGGTGTTATATGTCTTCCTACTACTGAAAGTTCGTTTTCATCATGTAATGTTACTAGGATGTGTTTTGATAGGTTTTCTTTTTAGTAATCTAGATGATATTGAGACTAATTTATCCAGAAACAAAAAAGAGTCAGACGATAATATTGAAAATCATTTACAATCTGTTGGTAATGTGACATCTGATCCTTCAAATTTAGAACGTATAAATAGGTGGAGTTGTGCAGTTCGTATGTTCGAAGAAAAGCCAATTATGGGTTGGGGCCCAGGTACATATACTTTTCAGTATGGACAATTTCAACTACCACACCAAATGACAATAATTAGTACTAACGCCGGTAAATTAGGAGGAATTCATTCTGAATATTTGAGACCATTAGCTGAAAGTGGTTTGATAGGAGCATTTCTTTTTTTATTAGTTGTTTTATCAGTTACCTACTTAGGTTTTAAGCATCAACAGGTTTTAGTGGGTATTCCAAAAGTGTTAAGTTTGGCTGCGTTTCTTGGGCTAGTCACTTATTTCACTCACGCATTACTCAATAATTATTCTGAATTTGACAAAATAGCAGTACCATTGTATAGTTTCATGGCTATAATTACTGCCATAGAGATAAATTATAGAAATGTGGAAGAAGATCAACAAGAATAAATTAGGTTTATTTGGGTTAGTCTTTATTGCCGGTTTAACTGCAGTTTCACTTTTAGGCTATCTTATAATACCTGATTCCTCATCCAACGCAAATGATATTCACCTTAAAATTGCTTTACAAAAACCTGGATTTTCAGTAGACTTTTTATCAATTAGTCAGCCTCTAAAAGAGCAATCAAATTCATTGCTGAGTCATTGGCTTTTCGGTTCTCCGAACAAGCTAAATAAAGTTCCTATAATGGGATTGAGTGGTACAGATAGCTTTGCAGTTTTTGATAAAAGAGGAGTTTATTTGTGGCAAAGACTAGGAAGGCCAATTCAACAAAATGATCTCAGTAATACAACCTTCTACC
>JADHMR010000005.1 GCA_016779945.1 Bacteroidia bacterium
ATGATATAGCCTTATTTGGAAGTGCTGAAAAACAATTCACCTCTTTTTTATTGATGAGGGCTGGACTGAGATATGCCTATAATTCAGCTTTTGAAGCTCCGTTGTTATATTCTTTACAAACCAAATTGAATTTAGGTAAATCTCAAATCTTTAAAATTGCATATGGTAGGGGATTTAGAGCACCATCTTTGAAAGAGTTGTACCTAGATTTTAGTGATAGTAGACATGAAGTTTTTGGAAATTCATCGCTAACCTCGGAGTCCTCTCACTCGTTCACTGGAACTTACACCAAATATGCCAAGCGTGGAAGTTTTGAGTCATCAACAAGTGTAGATGTTTTTTATAATGCTATCTCAAACAAAATTGAATTGATAGTTACTGGACCTATCCAAGCTCAATACGGAAACATAGGTATATACAAATCCGTAGGTGGAGGAGTTAGTCAAAATATATCATATGATAATTTTAAAGTTAATCTCTCATTTAATTATACGGGCATCTATAATGGGGTAGATGTTTCTAAAAATGATTTCTTTTTCTCACCTCAATTAGCTATAAATCCAAGATATTCTTGGTCAAATATGCAAACAACGTTTAGTTTATTTGTGAATCATTTTGGAGCAGTTAGTCGTGTGTTTTCAGATGAAGATAATTCTAATTTAAATATCCAAGAACAGGACGCCTACACTATGATAGATGGTACAATTCATAAAATATGGGGTGGAAAACGTCTAAAAACAACGATAGGCGTACGTAATATTTTAAGTGTAGTAAATGTAAATGCCAATACAACAAGTGTGGGTGCTCACACACCAAGTACATCCTTTATTTCTATTAGTCCAGGGAGGACCTATTTTATGACCATACGATATGAACTATTCAAATAAAATTCTCTTATTTTTTGTAATTACAATCGTTTCTTGTTTTCCGAAAGAAGAAAAAGTTGAACCAAGTCCAAGAATTTACCAGTCTGTTTCTGTTGATGCAGGTCCAACAAAAAATGACGTACTATTTTATTCCCTAGATGCTGGCCGGATAGTAGCTAAAGCCAGTCCTATGGAATGGGATTTATACATTGATAACGAGGTAATTCGTATCAATTATTTCAGAAGTATGAGTGTTGCCAAAACATCAAAAAACTGGGAAGAGATTAACGATACCTTAGGATTGTCATTTTCTTTTCTTACCGATCAGATTAGTGATACTTTATCTCAATGGGAATTATCTGAAAATCAAATTTATGTTTTAAATATGGGATTGGATAATGAGTATGAGCCATTGGGATTTATGGTATTCCAAGCGAGTAGAACCTCCGATGGTGTCATTTTAAAATATAGAGATTTAGTTGGAACAAATGAGTGGACTAATCAAATTTCTGAAGACTATTTTTATTATCACTTAAAAAATGAGCAACGTTTGAATTTACCTAATGATAAAGAATATGATATTGCATTGGGCAAATACACAGACTACATTACGGTAGATGATATTTCACAAGATTACACAATCTATGGTGCTATCGTTGGAAATGCTTCGGCTTATCTCTTGGATGATGATTTTGAAACGATTAATGCAAATGATTTTGATGTAAATCAATTATCAAATAGAAAGGATATAATTGGTTGGGATTGGAAACGTTTTAATCTTGAAAAAAATGCGTATGAAATTCTACCTAAGATGACCTATATGATTTCAACAAATTCAGATTATTTGTGCAAACTCCGATTTGTTGACTACTTGAATGATCAAGGAATTTCAGGTCATCCTACTTTTGAGTACGAAATACTTTAGTCACTTTTTAGTGATAATGTAAAAGTATTGTCAGAATATTTCAATGGTTTTGCCTTTTGGCTGACTATGACTAAAGTTGCAATGAATTAACTCTAAATACTCTAAATATGAAAAAATTTATTCAGCAAATTGCTATATTCTCTATTCTATCACTTACTATCCTGAATATTTTTGGATGCAAAGATGATGACGTCACGCCCAACAACTCAGGAACTGTAGATACAGCATTTGTAGCTACAATTACGTTTCTCTCTTTGGATAGTGTAGTGATCACTGCCGATCACTATCATACTAACAATGCTAATCCTATTATAGTACTATGTCATCAGGCAGGTTGGAGTAGGGGAGAGTATCTTGAAATTGCTCCTCAGTTAAATGAATTAGGATATAATGTGCTTGCAATTGATCAAAGGTCTGGACAAGCCATTAATGGAGTTACAAATAAAACTGTTGGGTCAGCAGTAACTATGGGCAAAAATTACCAATTTATTGACGTAAAACTCGATATAAATGCAGCTTTAGATTGGTCAAAAAATAGATACAATAGAAATGTAATTTTGTGGGGTAGTTCATATTCTGCTAGTCTTTCTCTTATGATTGCAGCTGAGCGAGACGACATTGATAAAGTAATAGCATTTAGTCCAGGCGAGCATATACCTGGCGTTAGTGTGCAAGGAAATATTTCAGGGATTAAAGCACCGGCATTTTTAACTTCATCCAAACAAGAACGAATTCAAACTGAAAAATTATTTGATGTCATTTCAAATTCAGACTATAGAAAACAATATGTGCCTAAATGGGGTGAAGGACAACATGGTAGTCGAAATCTTTGGTCTAGTACACCAAACAATGAAGAGTATTGGACTGCTGTCAAGAACTTTTTAAATTATTAAAATAAGCTTATTTTAAAATGTCATTTTTAGATATGCTTTTTTTGACTTTTAGCATCATCTTTAGATGAATATTGATTAATATTGAACAATGAAAATTTATGGATTAATTGGTGTTTGTATACTTGTTTGGGGCTGCACAAAACAGGGTAGCCAGAATACAGAAGGAGAATAATCCCCAAAAAATTACTGAAGATACACTCGTCTATGAAGGCGAAAAACACCTCAAAAATATTCGACAACTTACATTTGGAGGTGACAATGCTGAGGCCTATTTCAGTTTTGATGGCTCAAAGCTTGTTTTTCAAGCAAAAAACCCAGCGTGGAATGCACCTTGTGATCAAATATATGTTACTCGTACCAATCAATCGTGGAAAGATTCAATTCCACCTCTAGTTAGTACAGGTAATGGAAGAACTACCTGCAGTTACTTCATGCCTGGTGATTCTACCATAATTTATGCAAGCACTCATGAAGGAAATATAAATTGCCCTCCAGACCCTCCACGAGGAGCTAAATATGTCTGGCCTATTTATAGTGATTTTGAAATATATTCAGCTGATTTAGAAGGCAATATTATCCAAAAATTAACGGATCGAGAAGGCTATGATGCCGAAGCGACCGTTTCACCATCAGGAGATAAAATTGTATTTATAAGTACTCGCTCAGGTGATTTAGAATTATACACGATGAATATTGATGGGTCAGACATACGACAAGTAACCAACGAGTTGGGTTATGATGGTGGAGCTTTTTTCTCACCCGATGGCACTAAATTGATTTTTAGATCATCTCGTCCAAAGACGGAAAAGGAAATTAAAGAATATAAAGATTTATTGGCTCAAAACTTGGTTCAACCAATTAATATGGAGCTTTATGTCTGTAATGTAGACGGTTCAGATTTAAAAAAAATTACAGACCTAGGAAGTGCAAATTGGGCTCCTTTTTTTCATCCAAGTGGTCAAAAAATTATCTTTTGTAGCAACCACCATAGCTTAAAGGGTGGGAGGCCCCAATTTAATTTATTTATGATTAATTTAGATGGAACAGGTTTGGAGCAAATCACATTTGATGGTGTATTTGATAGTTTCCCTATGTTCTCGCCAGATGAAACTCAATTGGTTTTTTCCAGTAACCGAAATAATGGAGGTACACGAGAAACCAATCTATTTATTGCTGATTGGGTAGAATAACTACTTCATTAATTTCGACCTGTAAACGGAATCTTGAATGTGAATTACTTTTTTAACCTCATTCATATTTTCGTTAGGTATTGCCAGTGATAAAACGTATTGCTTGAGTTTCCATTCCTGATTTTTAAATACTAAAATGCCAGAACCTCTGCAAGTACCCATATGTGTTTCCAAAATTTCATAAAACCAAGCTGTATTATTACCATTAATTGTTAACGCTCGGTCAAGTGATTTAAAATTCCAGGTTCTCTTTTGTTCAAAATAAGGTTTACAGAACGATCTAAATTCATCTTTACTCCATTTTTCAGTTGCATCAGTTCCGATGTAAATGCAGTCATGATCCATAAAATCTACGTATTCTTTTAGGTTTGCTGACGCAGCATTTTGATGCCATTGATTTATTAGTTGATTAATGGTATGTTTTTGATGGACTAATTTTTCATTTTGGGGTGTATTTGAACATCCCCACGACACCAACATAAATAAAAATATGGAATATTTCATAAGTGCAAAATACACTAGTTTAATTAAAATTTACTTGAAGCATATTTTTCATCATAAATGATTAATATTTAGCCTATAATTGCCAAAGTAACTACTAATATTTGCATGCAAGAATTACTTAATTTTTTATCAAATCCATGGCCGTGGTATGTCTCTGGTCCTTTGATTGGTTTAATGATCCCAACTTTGTTATTAGTCATTAACAAAAATTTTGGTGTCTCAAGTTCATACAAACATATGTGTGCTGCTTTTGGCTTAAAAAAAATTAGTTTTTTTGATTATAACTGGAAGGATTATTCTTGGAGTTTATTTTTTGTATTGGGAATTTTCATAAGTGGTATCATAGTTGCGTTTTTCATACCCAATCCGAACAATATTGATCTATCAGAAAATTTCATTGTCTGGCTACAAGAACATGGTTTGAATAATGCCAATGGTTTTCTACCTCAGGAAATTTTTTGCTTTGAGCAATTAAGTTCGTTAAGAACATTAATCATTTTAATAGGGGGGGATTTTTAATTGGTTTTGGTTCAAGATACGCTGGAGGGTGTACTTCTGGGCACGCCATAATGGGGCTAAGTCAATTGAGTTTAGGTTCACTTATTGCAGTGATTGGTTTTTTCATAGGAGGTCTAATTGTTAGTTGGTTTATTTTACCTTTAGTTTTATCATTATGAGAAGTATAAAAGCATTATCTATCGGATTATTATTTGGAATTATTTTGATCAAATCTGAGGCTGTATATTGGTTTAGAATACAAGAGATGTTTCATTTTGAAAGTTTCCATATGTATGGTATAATCGGTAGTGCCGTTTTAACAGGTGCAATTTCATTGATTGTTATAAAAAAGATGAATATCCGCTCATTTAACGGAGAAAAGATTGATCTTCAATCCAAACCTTTATCCATATATAGTAATTTTATAGGGGGTATTCTATTTGGTTTTGGATGGGCATTATTAGGAGCTTGTCCTGGCCCTCTTTATGGATTACTTGGACTTGGTTATAGTGTAATAATCATTCCTATTTGTTCTGCAATACTCGGCGTTATTTGTTATGCTTTGTTAAAAGGTAAATTGCCAAATTAGTGGAAGACTACCTTTATAAAGGCTTAGATTTCAAATAAATAATTGAAATTTTTAAATTAAACTTTTAAGCTTGTTTATAGCGTAGTCAACCTCTTTTTTGGTAGTATATTTACTAAACGAGAATCGAACTACTGAACGGTTATCGGGATGTTTAATCCCTTTTAGCACATGACTAGATCCGATTGCACCGCTATTGCATGCAGAGCCACCACTCACATATACGCCATTAATATCAAGTTGAAAAAGTAGAGTTGATGATTTTTCAGAGGGCGGTAGTGACACGTTCAGTACAGTGTAAAGTCCTCCTTCAGGAGTAATATCTCCATTGAAACATGTACCAACAATTTTTTCTTCTAACTGATTAATGAAGTAAGTTTTAATAGCTTGCACGGATCTAATTTTGTCTTGTATCCCATTATTAGCAATCTCCAAAGCTTTAGCAAGTCCTACTATTCCTGTAACATTTTCTGTTCCTGCTCGCATTGAACTTTCTTGTCCACCACCAGTTACTATAGGTCTAATTTTGAGTGATTTATTTTTATACATAAAGCCTACACCCTTGGGTCCATGAAATTTATGTGCAGAGCAAGTTATGAAGTCCACATCCCAATTGGATAAATCTATAGGATAATGACCGATAGTTTGAACGGTATCGCTATGGAAGTAACATTGGTTTTCTCGAGCTATTTTACTGATTGCCTTCACATCGTTCAATGAACCAATTTCATTATTGGCATGCATTAAGCTAATTAGGCTTCCAGGGTGTTTTTTAGTAAGTACTTCGAGGTCTTTTAGGTCCGCTTTACCATAAATATCAAGCTTTACATAACTAACGTTTAATGATTCTTTACTTTCAAGAGATTTGGCCGTATCTAATACAGCTTTATGTTCTATTTCGCTAGTAATGATGTGGGTAACCCCTAAATCATTGACAGCACATCGAAGAGCCATATTATCTGCTTCAGTACCACTTCCAGTAAATATAATTTCAGAACTATTGCAACGAAGCATTTTTGCTATATTTTTTCGTGCCAATTCAACGGCAGCTTTAGCTTGCCTTCCTTTGCTGTGAATTGCAGAGGGGTTTCCAAAGATGTTTCTCATAGTATCGGCCATTTCGTCAATGACCTGAGTATCCATAATTGTAGTTGCTGCGTTATCGAAATAGACTTGCATTACAATTGCAAATAAACAAATTTTAAAATAATCATATGTATTTGTAGCCTATTAATTTGTAGCAGAGTTGAGCCATAGCGTAGGCAGTCGTATCATCGTTAGAGGGAGGATTTAACTCAACAATATCAAAACCTTTAACATCGCATTTTTCGAATACTTTTTTAAGAAATTTTAGGGTTGGATACCATTGTAGTCCTCCAGGTTCTGGAGTACCCACACTTGGGCAAACGCTAGGGTCAAAAGCATCTGTATCAATAGTGATGTAAAGATTTTTAGGGAGTTTCTCTATTACTTGGTCCATCCATTGGTCATTGTCCCAGATTTGGTGATTATACCATGTGTGAATATTTGGAGAATTGTTAATTAAATCTCGTTCTTCTGAGCACTGTGCTCGTATCCCAACTTGGAAAATTTCAGGGTTTAGTTCATGTATCCTTGCCATTACGCATGCGTGCGACCATCGGTTGTCCTCATATTCATCTCTCAAATCACTATGTGCATCCAATTGAAGAATTCCGATATCGTTCCATTTTTGTTGAAAAGCCTTAAAAATTCCATATGTCACCGTATGCTCTGCACCTAAGCTGACTAATAACTTTTTTGCATCCAAATGCTTTGCTGTTTCAGCTTGGATGTAATCCATGGCTTTTTCATTAATTCTATTATTGAAATCTAAGGGTTTAGTGCATGCAATTCCACATTTTTTGTAGGATTCAGTATTGAGTTCAATGTCATAATATTCTACAAAATGAGAATTTTGAATAATAGCACTCGGTCCATTTGAAGAACCTTTTTTAAACGATGATGTGTGTTCGTATGGAAGCTGCTGAATAATGCATGATGATGATTCATAATCAAACCATTTAGGGTCTGTAATGCCAAGAAAATTCGGTTTGTTGTCAACCATTAGTAGTAAATTATGAGCATTATTTTGCTCGTTCTACATATTCACCTGTACGGGTATCTACCTTTATTTTTTCGCCAGATTCTACAAATAATGGTACATTAACTACTGCTCCAGTTTCGAGTGTAGCTGGTTTAAGTGGATTATTTGCGGTATCTCCTTTTACTCCTGGTTCGCTATATGTGATTTCGAGAACTACATGATTGGGTGCATCGGCCATGATTGGATTTCCATCATCAAAATATACGTTAAGTATCATCTCTTCTTTGATAAATTTCATTTGGTCACCCAACATAGATTCAGCAACAGCAACCTGCTCATAAGTTTCGGTATTCATTAGCATAAGATTTGTACCATCTTTATAAAGATACTGCATCTCAATTTGGTCTATTCGAACGTCGTCGATGGTTTCTCCACTTCTGAATCGATTTTCGATGGACTTGCCGGTGATTGCATTTTTCATTTTTACTTGATAAAATGCACCGCCTTTTCCTGGCATGGTGTGCTGATAGTCGATAACTTGACAAAGTTGTCCATTGTATCTCAAAAACATTCCGCGGGATAAATCTTGTGTTGTTGCCA
The DNA here is from genome assembly GCA_016779945.1 of Bacteroidia bacterium. Lineage (GTDB taxonomy): Bacteria > Bacteroidota > Bacteroidia > NS11-12g > UBA9320 > UBA9320. Next base: position 8,128 of record JADHMR010000005.1, read on the forward strand.
TAAGGTTCGCAAATATATCATATCGTAATTATTTAATGTTTATATGTTGTTTGCTTGGTAATGAAAATTACTCCTATTTTTGAAGTAGCAAAAAGTTAAGGGAAACGAAGTGAAAACCTTCTACTGTACCCGCAGCTGTGATGTTCTTATGATTTTGCTTATCTATTTCCACTGTTCAAATATGAATGGGAAGGGCAGCATAATCAGAACTTAGTCAGAAGACCTGCTTGTTGCGACGTTACTATTAATGCTTTCGGGATGAAAAGCTATAGGAGCCAGACGAACTATCAGGTCTTTTATATATTTTATTCTCATAGGTATTTATTTTTTAAATTAAAATTAAAACCCATGAAATCAGCCTTTGCTGTATTGTTAATACTTTGCCTTTATAGCCATTTAATGGCTCAGGTGATCCATGCTGATTTTTCAGAGGTGGATGACTCTAGTATGGTGATTGGGTTAGATTCTGTCGATATTTTTTCTAAGAGTATCTCGCCCAATGAAGAGCTCATTGCTCAAGTTTTCTTAAAAACAAATCCGTTTCAGACCTATGCAGAATTACTTCAAAAACAGAGTGGCGTATTTATAAGAAGCGATGGCTATGGTGTCTTAAGTACACCATCCTTTAAGGGCCTAGGGACAATGCAAATGCCAATTATAATTAATGGGGTCAATATGCAGAGTAGCATGAATGGAACTATGGATTTAAGTTTGATTGATGCAATTCATTTTAAGAATGCACAATTTGGATCCTCCGATTTGCAAACACTTGGTTCACCATCTTTGGGAGCAGGTGTTGCTATGGATTCAGATTTATCTAACGAAGGGGTAGATATTAATCTGAGTTATAGTAATCTTAGAGAACTTGGCTTAGGTGCCAAGTATTCATTTGTAAAAAAACGATTTAAGTATGCGTTAAGTACTTCATTTGTGAATTCTCAAAATAGGATAAGCCTTAAGCCCTACGAATTGGACAGTATACTTACTAATACAGATATTCAAAGATTCAGTCTTATTCAAAATATGGCCTTTGATTTGACCTCCAAAAGCAGTATCCAATCCATGTTGTATTTTTTAAATGCAGATCGTGGAATCCCACCATCGATTGGTGAAAACAATCAAAATCGCCAGCAAGACAATAACATTGTTCATCTTTTCACCTACAGAAATAAGCTGAATTCAAATACAAGTTTGAAGATTTCAAATCAACTATCTCATGAAAAAATACATTTTTTTTTAAGTAAAAATAATATCCAAACAAATAACCAGGTAAGTAACATTAATACAAACATTAGTTTGATGCAAAAAATCTCGCATAAAACGGAACTTTTGATAAATGTTCAAAATCAACGAGCATATTATAGCTCTGATGCGTTAATAAATAGAGTTACTTGGAACCGAATACTTGCTTCATACGAATTGACTAAAAAATTTGACAAAGGAAGTGTGAAATTTGTTCAAGGTATCGTAAACTGGAACAATCAATGGGCTATGAATGCTGGTCTTAATGGCAAAATATTATTTAATAAATTCTATTCATTAAAGGGTGAATTGCAAAAAGTATATCGCTTACCGGTGCTTAATGAATTGTACTGGTATCAACCAAGTGAGGCCGTTGGAAATTTAGCCTTAAAACCTGAAGAAGGTTATAAATTAGATTTTGGACTAGCTTATTCAGATAAAAAAGCTAGTATTCAAATTAATCCGCATATTGGTTTTTTTAAAAATTGGATTCAATGGATTGGATTACCAAATTCACCTCAAAATATCAGTCAAGTCTTAGTAAGTGGGGCAGTATTAAATGCTTCATATTCATACCCAATTAATGGTTATAAATTCATAGTACGTTCAAATATGCACTACGTTAGATCAGTTTATCGGTTTGATGATAAGAATACCCTTAGACAAAATAAACAACTCATCTTCACTCCAAGGTTTACCAGCAATCTAACTTTTAGTGTGATAGAAGAAAACTTCGGGTTATTTGGAAATATTCAGTTTGTAGGTAAGAATTACGTAGCAACAGATAACTATTCTTATATTGATGCTTATTACCTAGTTGACATAGGAGGATACTATAATCATTCAAAAATCAGATTGGGTTGTTCAATAACCAATATTATGAATACGCCATATTTTACAAAACCAAGAACGCCACTACCTGGAACAACAATCAAACTAACATTAAATTATCAAATTAAAACCCAGCCATGAAAAGAAAAATTATTCAATTATTAAGTATATTACTTTTTTTAAATAGCTATGCCCAATATGATCACACAAGGGTATATTCCACATTTGATAATATACCGTTATCCAAGTCTGACACCTTTAATAATGGTGCTGATTTAAGCGGTGGTTTTGCTCATTTCGGAAGAAATTGGACAAATTCGTACATGCCTGATTGGGGCAGCTGGTCAGGTTGGGCTCTAAGTAATATGACTGATACATTAACTCCGGGATACCAAAACCAGTATAGTGCTATTCCAGGTCATGGTGTAAGCCATACCAACAATTATATGGTTAGTTACGGAAATACCTTTATCAAATTAGATTCGTCTACTGATATTTCAGGGGCTTATTTTACCAACAGTACCTATGTATATTTAGATCTCATGAATGGGGGTGATTTTAGCAAAAAATTTGGTGGCGAAAATGGAGACGATCCTGATTATTTTAGCGTTAAATTTTATTCTTACCTAATGGGAGAATTGGTAGACTCTACAACGTTATATCTGGCAGATTTTAGGTTTTCAGATAACTCTGAGGACTACATTTTAAACGATTGGACTTATGTAGATTTTAACAATGATGTTGACGTAGATATTAGAATAGATAGTATAGCTATCAAATATGAGAGCTCAGATACTGGATCATTTGGTATCAATACACCCACTTATTTGTGTATGGATGATTTTAATGCCATTAGTACCGCAGAGGTAATGCCAAAAATGATACGATTTGATGAGGATACATTTTATAATGGAAGCGACGGTGCCGGTGGGTTTAATGTTAGTCATTTGTTTTTTCCTAATAACTACAACAACACTTGGGGTAGTTGGTCGGGTTGGAGTGTTAGCTCTATGTATGATGACGTTACTCCTGGATATACTAATCAGTATTCCTCTGTAAGAAGAATCATGTCAACCATACCAGAATCTGACTGGTATTTTGAGTCCGTTCATTTCGTAAACAATGGTCAGAAAAATACAGTTCGTTCACCTTATTTTAATGATGCTGATGAAGGGATATTTGGACTAGTAAGACTACCTGTTCCTGTTCAGTTTCACATCACTAATGCTACTTATGCTGCCTTAGACATGAGAGATGGGAGTGCTTTTAGTAAAAAATTTGGTGGGGATAGTGGTGACGAACCCGATTTTTTTAGGTTGCTTGTCAAGAGTGTGTCTGCTTCAAATGATATTCTCAATATTGATACCATTTACTTGGCGGATTTTCGTTTTGATGACAACACTCAGGATTATATCTTGGATGAATGGGAAATGGCTGAAATAGTGCCTTGTGATCGGGTAGATTTTGAGTTGCAATCATCAGATGTTGGACAATATGGAATGAATACACCTGCCTATTTCTGCTTGTCATTGGCTCAGAGTTTAACCAATTCTGTTACCAATAAAACACTTCCTCAATTAAATGTTTACCCAAATCCTACCCAAAATATTTTGAACATTTTAACAGATAAATCCATTCAACGAATTGAATTAATCTCAGCAGATGGTAGAATTGTTGCAAACACAAAAGATAAAATTGTATCAAATAAATATTCATTTGATGTTTCTAGTTTAGTAACTGGTGTTTATTTTGCTAAGATTTATACATCCAATGGAACATCTATTTCAAAATTCATAAAACAATGAGACTAGGAGCTTTAATAATCATATTTTTTCAAATACTATCGTATGCTCAGTTCGATGGGCCAGGTGGAGAGGAGGGGAGTAAATCAATTTCAAAAGATAACTCCTCAATTATTGGCTGGGCTACAGGAGCTCAATTGTTCAGGGGACCTATGCAAATTAATGATACTGCCTTGGGGTTAGCTTCAGTGGGAAACAAAACTAGTGCTCTTGGTCCGTGTGATGGTGATGTTGTTAGTCTTGGAGATGGAGGTTCAATCATTCTCTCTTTTAGTCAACCTATTTTGAATAGGAAGGGATATGATTTTGCTACTTTTGAAAATGGGTTTCAAATAGGGTTTTCTTATTATTTAGAACTTGCTCATGTAGAAGTAAGTAAAGATGGGATAGCATATAAACGTTTTCCAAATCAAAGTTTAACAGATACTGATTTTCAAACCAATAATTTTAGTTATACAGACCCCTATAATCTAGAAAACTTAGCGGGCAAACATCAAGCACCCTATGGAACATTATTTGATATTGACGAATTGGGTTTTGATACCATAAATTATATCAGATTGATTGATGTGGTTGGGAGTGTGAACGATAGTTTTGGAACAAAAGACAGTAAAGGTCGAATGATAAATGATCCTTTTCCTAGTCCTTTTGAAAGTTGTGGTTTCGATTTAGATGCCGTAGCAATTGTAAATGGTGAGTTGTTAAATATCGAAAAACAAGTACTGCAGGGAATAAACGTTTACCCAACACTAGTAGATCGAAATATACCAATTCGTATTGATGCTCCAGCTCTTTCTGATATTTCAATAATAGATTTAACTGGTAGAAAAGTAAACTTTTTACGCAACCAAAATGAGATTTATATTTCCTCTATAGGTACGTATTTCGTAAATATTTCTTATCAAGGTAAATCATACACACAAAAGGTTTGCGTAAGATAGTTGTCATATTAGTTAGCTTAGTGCTGCTTTCAGGGTGTAAGGATCAAGAAAGTAAACCTCAAATAACTTTTTTGGAGTCGGGTGTCATGATTGCAAACCAAGGAAACTTTGGTTGGGGAGAAGGAACTCTAACACTGTACAATCCCGATGACAATACCGTTCAGAATGACGTTTTTCAGAATATTAATGATAAAAGTTTAGGCAATGTATTTCAATCAATTACTCGCATAAATGGACTTTATTATTTTGTAATAAATAACTCGGGTAAGATTATAGTCACTGATTCTGCTTTTTTACAGATTGGACAAATAGATGGACTCATATCTCCGCGTTATCTGTATCCCATAACCGACACAAAAGCATACGTTACCGATTTATATGCTGATGCTATATCCGTGATTGATTTGAATTTAAATAAAGTAACGAAATCCATTCCAGTAAAAGGGTGGTCTGAAAAGGGTGTTGTAAAGGGTGATATTTTTTGGTTTACAGTTACGGGGTCGAATAAAATATATGGTGTAGATATAAATACAGACAATGTTATTGATAGTTTGGATGTGGGCAATTCTCCAGAATCAATCGTTTTGGATAATAGTGATCGTATTTGGGTTATATGTAAAGGTGATAAAGACATGAAAGCCATGCTAGTCCGATTTGATATTTCTGATGAGTCAGCAGAATTTCAAATTGAGCTAGAAAATACACCAACAGGTTTAGTTTTTGATCAGTTTAATAATGTACTTTACTTTCTGAATAATGGTTTATGGTCAATGAAACCTAATGAAACATTACCAAATTTAATATACGATGGAGAAGGTAAAACCTTTTACGCTTTGGAGATTAATCCGAGTAATGGAGATTTATATGTTTCCGATATTGTAGATTTTGTGAGTAACAGTTCGATATTAAGATTTGATAAAAATGGTGATTTAATCAATCAATTTTATGCTGGAATTATCGCTGGAGATTTCTTTTTTCAGTAGGATATAAGTTAGACGATTATCTTCGCAACTCTGAATGGATTTAAGAACATATATGCATTAGCTAGACCTTATTCATCACGTTTAGCACAATTTTTTGGTTTTAACTTGCTGACCTCGATGTTCAATGTCTTGAGTATTGCCATGATTATTCCTTTTCTAGAGTTGATTTTTTATGGTGATAAATCACAATTGAATGCGGTAGAATTATCGTCAGACCCAAATTCTTGGATGGCATATTTCAATTATTTAATGGGTGCTAAAATCAATGAACTTGGTCAACAATCAGCTCTAATTTATTTTTCGATAGGAATCGTAATTGCATTCTTCTTAAAGAACCTTGCTCTTTATTTGTCATTTTATAATCTAGCTTATGTGAGAAGTGCTGTTGTAAGAGATATTCGTGAGCAGATTTACAATCATTTATTGCGACTACCCTTGAGTTATTTTAATAAAGAAAAAAGGGGAGACACCATGTCTAGATTCACCAACGATGTGAAAGAAGTGGAATGGAGTCTTTTGGGTGTAGTTGAACTATACTTCAAGCATCCACTGGCAATATTTATTCCACTTGTCGTACTATTTGTGATGAGTTATAAGCTAACTTTATTTGTAATTGTGGTCTTGCCTATGAGTGGTTTTTTAATCAGCAGAATCGGAAAGAAATTAAAAAATGCCGCACAAGCTGGTCAAGAGAAATTATCGGATGTTTTATCTCATCTCGAGGAAAGTTTACACGGTATTAAAATAATTAAAGCATTTAGTGCCTCTGGAGATAAACAAGAAAAATTCAAGGATTTGAATGATGATCATTTCAGACAAATGGTTCGACTTAATCGAAAAGAATTTTTAGCTTCTCCGCTTAGTGAATTTATGGCGAGTATTGTATTAAGTAGTATTTTAATATATAGTGGTTCATTGATACTTTCTGACAATTCATCACTACCACCGTCTGTGCTAATAGGTTATATTGCTATATTTTCACAACTCATTCCACCTGCAAAAGGCATATCTGAAGCCTTTTTTAGATTAAAAAAAGGAGCAGCTTCGATGGGTAGAATCAATGAGATTTTGGCAAGTAATCAAGAGATTGATAATCATGGAACCAAAGATACCTCATTTAAGGATTGCATTAAATTAACGAATGTATCTTTTGGATATACAGATACCCTTGTTTTGAAGAATATTAATCTAGAGATAAAGAAAGGAGATACTGTAGCTTTGGTGGGTCCTTCGGGAGGAGGTAAATCTACATTAGTAGACTTGATACCCCGTTTTCATGAACTAAATGAGGGTGAGATAACAATCGACGGAAGGGATATATCAAAAATAGACTTGTCATCACTACGAAGCTTAATGGGTATCGTAACACAAGATGCTATACTTTTTAACGATTCAGCAGCCAATAACATTAAAATGGGTGATCATTATTTGTCTGGTGATCAGTTATTAGATGCTGCTAAAATTGCCAATGCTCATACGTTTATCAAAAACTTAGCTGAGGGATACAATACAAACTTGGGAGAGAAGGGAACCAACTTGAGTGGTGGTCAACGACAACGAATGAGTATTGCACGAGCCGTAGCCAAAGAGCCTCCATTGCTTATTTTAGATGAAGCCACAAGTGCTCTGGATACAGAAAGCGAGAAGATGGTTCAAGATGCATTAGAAAAGGTGATGCAAAACCGGACCAGTATTGTTATAGCCCATCGACTAAGTACTATTCAAAAAGCGGATAAAATTGTGGTATTAGACAAAGGTGAAATTGCAGAACAAGGAACACACGAAGAACTAATTTCTCAAAATGGTATTTACAAAAAATTAGTGGATCTTCAAACCTTCGGTTAGAATACAAATAAATTGAAAACTTATCTAATTATCAGATTAAGATTAGTAGGTAAAAATATGTAATATTGCCTCAAAATTTATAATAAATGAATCATACGATTAAACCTGGAGTAGCAACAGGAGATGAAGTTCAAGCCATTTTTGCTTATGCAAAAGAGAAAGGATTTGCTCTTCCTGCTGTAAATGTTACAAGTTCAAGTACAGTTAATTCAGTAATGGAAACTGCAGCAAAATTAAATTCCCCTGTAATTATTCAATTTAGTAATGGCGGAGCACAATTTTTTGCAGGAAAAGGACTAAGCAATGAGAACGAAAAAGCTGCAATTAAGGGTGGTATAGCAGGAGCAAAACACGTTCATGAACTTGCGGAAGCATATGGAGCTACCGTTATTCTTCATACTGATCATGCAGCAAAAAAATTATTGCCATGGATTGATGGATTATTAGATGCAAGTGAAAAACATTTTGCCGAAACGGGTAAACCATTATACAGTTCTCACATGATTGATTTATCCGAGGAGCCTATTGAGGAAAATATTGAAATTTGTAAAACATACCTCGAACGAATGAGTAAGATGGGTATTACATTAGAAATTGAGTTGGGAATTACAGGTGGTGAGGAAGATGGAGTTGATAATACAGATGTGGATAGTAGTAAATTATATACACAGCCTAGTGAAGTAGCCTACGCATACGAGGAGCTTATGAAAGTAAGTCCAAGATTCACTGTAGCAGCAGCGTTTGGTAATGTTCACGGAGTATACAAACCGGGTAATGTGAAATTAACCCCAATCATACTCAAAAATTCGCAAGATTACATTCAGGAAAATTATAGTACGGGTCACAATCCTATTGATTTTGTATTTCATGGAGGATCAGGTTCCACATTGGAAGAAATTCGTGAGGGAATTTCGTATGGAGTTATAAAAATGAATATTGATACTGACTTACAATATGCATTTACAGAAGGAGTGAGGGATTATGTTCTTACCAAAAAAGATTACTTGTTATCTCAAATTGGTAACCCAGATGGTGCAGACCAACCAAATAAAAAACACTATGATCCAAGAAAGTGGGTTAGAGAAGGAGAATTAACATTCATCAGCAGATTAGAAAAAGCCTTTGCCGATTTGAATAATGTAAATTCATTATAGTTACTCAAATAAAATATAAAAAATCCTCCACATTATGTGGGGGATTTTTTTTATGTCAGCTAGAAAGTGCACCAATCAAATCATATTTGGTTAGGATATGAATGGTACCACTTAATTCACGAACGAGTACCGCTGGATTTTCTTTATTGATAAGCTTAGAGACGACCTCAATATTCTCAGATGCATCAATTACTGGGAAAGCTTTTTGCATGACTTCAGCAATTTTATGAGATGATAACTTTGGATTTTTGAGTAGTTGTGATAGAAGTTGATTATCATTAATTGAGCCCACAAAATCACCTTGACTATTTTTTACAGGAAGTTGTGATATTCCGTGTTTTTCCATTAACTGAAATGCAGCACTTACTTCATCTGTATCCGATACTGTAAGCATTGGTAGATGCTTGTGCGTAGATATCATATCTTCAGCAGTTTTAGGTTTTGCATCTAAAAATCCACGCTCTTTCATCCATTCATCATTGAATGCCTTACCCATGTATCGAGTAGCGTGATCATGAAAGAGAACAACAACTACATCCGTAGGTTTGAGCATGTGTGCACATTGTAAGATACCCTTAACGGCACTCCCTGCACTGTTTCCGGCAAGTATTCCCTCTTCTCTTGCTATTTTCCTTTGCCAAAGCAAACCGTCCTTATCAGTGACTTTTTCAAAATGATCAATAACGTCAAAGTTGACACATTTAGGTAGGATATCTTCTCCAATTCCTTCCGTTATGTATGGGTAAATTTCTTTTTCATCAAATTCACCAGTTTCGTGGTATTTTTTGAACACAGAACCATAGGTGTCTATACCCCAACATTGAACCTCAGGATTTTTTTCTTTTAAATATTTTCCCACACCGCTGATTGTGCCACCAGTCCCAACTCCAACTACAAAATGGGTTATTTTTCCTTGGGTTTGTTCCCAAATTTCCGGACCAGTGGTTTCGTAATGGGCTTGAACATTACTCGGGTTGTCATACTGATTCACATACCAAGCATTAGGAATTTCATCTCCCAATCTTTTAGATACCGAATAATAAGACCTTGAATCTTTTGGGTCAACATCAGTAGGACAGACAATCACTTCAGCTCCAACTGATTTAAGGGCATCTACTTTTTCCTTACTTTGTTTGTCAGTAGTTACAAATATGCATTTGTAACCTTTGACTACGGCAGCTATAGCAAGTCCCATTCCCGTATTTCCACTTGTGCCTTCTACAATTGTTCCACCAGGCTTAAGTCTGCCATCTGCTTCTGCATCTTCAACCATTTTTAAAGCCATTCTGTCTTTAACTGAGTTGCCTGGATTTGTAGATTCTACCTTGGCCAAAACAGTACATGGAAGATCAGCTACAATTTTATTTAATTTGACAAGCGGTGTATTGCCTATCGTCTCCAAAATATCCTTGTAATACATTTCTTCAAATGTAATTAAGACAAATAGTATATACTTAATATAGCCATAGATTGTGGAGATTATTAATCAACTTTGATAAATCGTAATTTAAAGCAAATATTATTTCGTGATCAATCATTTGAAAAATACTATTAAAAATTTTAATTTTTGGGTGACACTAAGTTAAAAGTCGTATTTGATATGAAGATTAATAATCGATAATTATCAGAGATTTATCCATTGATTATAGGATTTTATGCTAAAAATGTGAGATTTGCTTACTAATTTAAATCATGAAAAAATTATATACACTTATTCTAGTTTTATTCACGCTCATAAGTAGCCAAACTACTCGTGCAGATGAAGGGATGTGGATACCCGCTCTTCTAACAGATAATTACGCTGAAATGCAACGATTAGGCCTCGTTTTAACACCAGATCAAATTTACGATATCAACAAAAGCAGTATGAAAGATGCTATTGTTCGCTTGGGTTCAGGATTTTGCACAGGAGAGGTTATCAGTAGTCAAGGATTGATACTGACTAATCACCACTGTGGATACAGTGCAATTCAGAAGTTGAGCACAACAACGGCAAATCATTTAAAAAATGGTTTTTGGGCAAAAACAAAGGATGAGGAGTTATCTGCTGGCTTTAGTGTTTCATTCCTAGTGAAAATTGTAGACATTACGGATGATATTTTGGCTGATGTTACTGATGAAAATAGAAGAAAGCTTGTAGGAGAACATTCTTCTTCTATTCGAAAAGAATTATCAGACTCTGGTGCTTATGCCGTTGATATTAAAGAGATGTTTAGCGGTAACAAATATTTTGCATACGTCTATGAGACATTTGGAGATGTTCGATTAGTAGGTACACCGCCAGAATCAGTAGGTAAGTATGGTGGAGACACAGACAACTGGATGTGGCCAAGACACACAGGAGACTTTTCGATGTTTAGAGTATATGCGTCAAAAGATAATAAAGCTACTGAAGGCTATTCAGAAGATAATATACCTTACACACCAAAGCATCATTTGCCTGTTAGCATGAAAGGCGTTGATAAAGGTGATTTTGCAATGATATGGGGTTTCCCAGGTAGTACAGACCGATACTTATCTTCTTATGGAGTGAGAAATGCAACTGAAATTGATCAACCAGCTCGTGTGAAGATTAGAAGAGCCAAATTAGATGTGTATGAAAAATACCAGAAAAAAGATGAGGCTGTTGACTTAATGTATGCAGCCAAGCATGCACAAGTAGCCAATTACTGGAAATATTTCATGGGACAGACACGTGGACTTAAACGATTAGATATAGAAGGTAAGAAAAGAGGAGAAGAAGCTGCTTTCGAACAATGGGTTAGTAATGGAAATAAAGCTAGGAAAGATAAATATGGAAAAGTTCTTTCGATGTATAAGGATGCATATGCAGTTTATGATGCCAAAAAATTAGCAGAAACTTATTGGATGGAGGCAATCTACGGTATTGAATTTACCAAGTATGGATTTGGGTTTAGTAGACTTTCTTCCATGTATGCTATGCAAGCTGCAGAAAAAGATAAATCTAAAAAAGCTAAAATACAGACACAGATAGATGGCATGATCAATCGAATTAAATCAACTACAGAAGGTAGTTTCAAAGACTACTATGCCCCTATAGACCAGGAGGTAACTGTAGCTATGTTAGATTTTTACATGAATGACCTTTCTGCTGATTTGAGACCTGCTGCTTTCAATGACATGATTGCTAAATATAAAGGCAACACCACGGCATTGGCTGAAAAGCTATTTGAGTCCTCTATTTTAGTAAATCAAGATAGAGCCATGAAATTTTTAGAAAATCCAAGTGCTAAGAAATTGAAAAAAGATTTGGGAGTTAAATTCTCTGGGATTATGCTTGATTTTTACTTGAATGGTATTCGAGCCATGTTTGCAGAAGCTGATCAAAAAAGAGCAACAGCCGATCGTTTATACAAGGCAGCACTATTTCAAATGCACCCAGATAAGGCTTTTGCTCCCGATGCAAATAGTTCAATGCGTTTCACCTATGGTCAAGTATTAGACTACTCACCGGGAGATGCTATGCAATACAAACATTACACAACCATGAAAGGGGTAATTGAAAAATATCAACCAGGTGATGATGAATTTGACTTACCTGATGGATATCTTGATGTTGCTAAATCAAAAAACTATGGTGATTATGCCAAAGATGGTGAGGATCTTAGAATATGTTTCTTAACCAATAACGATATTACTGGTGGAAACTCAGGTAGCCCTGTAATCAATGGAAATGGTGAACTGATTGGGTTAGCCTTTGACGGAAATTGGGAGGCTATGAGTGGTGATATTGCTTTTGAGCCAGAGTTGCAACGTACGATATCTGTGGATATTCGTTATGTTCTATGGTGCATCGACAAACTTGCTGGTGCCAAGCATATCGTAGATGAAATGACGTTGGCGAGATAGTAATTTCTCAATTAAGAATTCAAAGACCCAGTGACATCAGTTTCTGGGTCTTTTTTTATTGAATTAGTTTCAACGCCTCGGCTATGGTTTTTACTGGTAACTTACAAATGCCCTTTTCACACACATAGATTAAGGTTTCTTTATCTTGGTATCTATTCTTGAATATAGGAATGTCAGACTCTGAATTACTATACAAAACAAGCGTGTTTGGATGAAATGATTTTCTGAATTTTAATGCTTCCTGTTCTGCATTTTTTCCTACGATAACCACTTCATAATATGGTTTTGAAATTGCTAGGTGTGTTTTTGCCCAATTGCTATGTCCACTTGGGAATGAAACCATATTTGATTGAACCTTACCTACCAATGTTTCTGCGATTTCCATAAAACGACTATTGCCATAAATCAATCCAAGTTGCCATAAATTATGAGCCATTACAGAATTAGTTGCTGGGATTACATTATCATGAACCTCTGTTGTTCTAACAATGAGTTCGTTGGTTTCGTTGAAGTAGAAAAACTCCTTTTCAGAATCATAGAATTTTTCCAAAACTACTTTTGTTAAATGATGTGCAGTAGTTAGGTATTTTTCATTGCTGGTAACAGTATATGCATCTGTGCATGCCTTGATAAGAAATGCATAATCTTCTAACATGCCGGGTATAGTTGAATGGCTATTTTTATAACTATGCCAAAGTTCTTTTTTATCGAGCTGAGTGGTCAATATTTTATCCAATGCATTGATTGCGAGATTTTTGTAGTGTTCATTTTCAGTTGATTTATAGGCATCAATAAGTCCGGAAATTATCAAACCATTCCATGAGGTAAGGCACTTATCGTCCAAACCTGGCGGGATACGCTTACTTCTATATTGAAGTAGTTTTTGGTTTATTTGGCTAATCTTTTGAGCTAATTCTTGTGATGTAAGTTGAAATTCACGCTCGATTTGAGCATCATCCTTATCCCTGAGAAGGATATTATTTTGGTTTTCCCAAAGGGCTTTTTTGTCAACTTCGTAGTATGTTTCGGCTAAATTGTAATCTGCTTTTAAGACTTCTTTTAATTCTTCTGATTTCCATACATAATATTTGCCCTCTTCACCCTCGCTATCGGCGTCTAAGGCTGCATAAAATAGGCCGCTATTATCTAACATTTCGCGTTCTAGCCAATCAATGATTTTATGAATAGTGGTTAGGTATAATGGATTTTTTGATTTTTTGTAGGCCTTGGCATAAACGGTTAAAAGTTGTGCATTATCATACAACATTTTTTCGAAGTGAGGTACTTTCCAAATACCGTCTACACTGTATCTTGAAAAACCTCCACCAATTTGGTCAAAAATTCCTCCATAAGCCATTTTTGTTAGCGTAATGTCAATGAATTCGTCAATGGTATTATCCGATGAATGTTGAGTGTATGAAATTAAAAAGTCGTAATTAGAAGGCATAGGAAACTTAGGTGTTCTGTTCATTCCCCCATTTTTATAGTCCCAATTCTTTTTCCAACCTTCGACTAAATCATCTAGCACATTTGCATCTAATTTTTGTGCAGTTTGATCACTGATTGCTGTTTCCTGCATTTGGATACCACGAGTCAGTTTTTTGGCATATTCTTCTATCTTGTTGAAATTAGATTGGTATTGATCTGAAATATTTCGGAGCAATCTCAACCAATCTTTTCGAGGATAATATGTTCCTGCATGAAAAGGTTCACCGTTAGGTAGAGCAAAACAATTTAATGGCCAACCACCACGACCGGTAATAATGTTGGCTGCTGTCATATATATTTGATCCACGTCCGGGCGTTCTTCACGATCTACCTTTATGCAATAAAAATGCTCATTCATGTATTTAGCAACTTCTTCATCCTCAAAGCTTTCATGTTCCATAACATGACACCAATGACAACTGCTATATCCTATGCTGATAAGAATGGGTTTATTCAATTTTTTAGCCTCTAACAAGTTGTCAGGATTCCATGCATGCCAATCAACAGGATTATGTGCATGTTGCAGTAAATAAGGGCTAGTTTCATTAATAAGTTGATTGGTATAATCGGACATTGTATTGTTATCATTTTTTTGACCACAAGAAGAAATTACAGAGATAATGCTAATTAAAAATAATAAATAGTTTTTCATCATATGGTGTAAGCAAAGTTGCATATATTATTCAATTGACAACAGTAACTTTGATTTTTGTTATCTTTGGAATTCGTGATTAGAAGATACTTAAATTTAATTTTAATACTATTTTTATCTGTTCTTTCCTTTGGTCAGTACACTAAGATTGGAAATGGTGGTTTTGCAAGTGGAAACTTTGGTCCATTAAGGACTGATACTTCTTCGTCTTATTTTAGTCGGTTTGCTTTTATTTATCCTAGCTCAACACTCACCAATTTGAAACATGGTGACAGTATTTCCGCTCTATCATTTTTTTATGAATCATTTGATTCAATTAGAGGTAACTGCAATATGAAGGTTTTTTTAAGGTCCACCAGCCAGGCTGATTTCGGGGCAACCGCCTTAAATTGGTCAGCAGAATCTCGAACAATGGTTCCGATTTATGACGATAATCCAAAAAAAATAATCGGTTCTATACCACAAGAAATATTATTGAAACTCTCCAAACCCTATGCTTGGGATACCACTGGAGGAAAGATACATTTAGAAATTTTAGTTGAGTACACACAAAAGGTCAATCAAGTTGGAACGATGAATTGGTCAGTTGAAAGTAGTTTTTATGTTCCAGGTTTTGTTTCTCAAAATGAAAGTAAATACATCTATGGAACCAGCAATTCGGGTATAGACAGCATTACAACATTTTCAAATTCTATTCATCCAACACTAAAAATTTATCACCCAAGTGAATCAATTGATTTGGAGGCAACTAAACTATACAGTCTTGGAACAGTTCCGCTCTTAATGAATGAATCTGACAGCATAAAAGTTTCGATTGATAATGTCGGAATAGATACCGTTACTAACCATAAAGTATATTTAGATGTTAGCGGAGCTAATTCATACAAGGACAGTCTTCTGATTACAAAACTTGCCCCTTATGAGAGTCAATTTGTTTATTTTGACAAATACCAACCCAAAATTCAAGGAACTGAAACACTTAAAATAACGATTGATCAAGATAGTAATACGTTAAATAATCAGATTACAAAAGATCGTGTAATTAATTACAACGTATATTCTCATGCTGATCCGTTTAATGGAAATTCGGGTGGAATTGGTTTTAATGGAGGTACTGGAGATTTTGTTGCAAGATTTTATGTAGATGGTACATCATATATTAACCAAATTAAAGTTGACTTCAATTCCGTTGGTACTTCATTTCAGTTAGGTGTTTGGGATGTTGGTGCAGATGGGTTTCCAGGTAAAGAATTATTCATATCAGATACTTCGTTATCTGTAGCAGGCACATTTATCATGAATGTATTGCCAAGAATTTCGGTAACAAATAGCTTTTACGTTGGTATTCGTCAAACCTCTAACACTAATGTAGGGTTTAGTTTTCAAAGTGAGGTTCCTGTTCGACCTCATATTTTTTATTTTACTGCACCAGCAGGAGACACCACATGGGTACCTTTTTCACCTGGTTTTGATTTCAACTTTAATATACAGCCACGACTTCAGGTTGCCAATGATGTAGCAGTATTAGATATTTTGAGTCCTAAACCCGATTCAGCTTATCAATATGATGAATATGATTCGTTAGAAATTGTTGCTCAATTTATCAACTACGGTTATCAGAATCAGACCAATTTTCCGGTAGAGGTTAAGTTATATAATGGTTTTGGTCAATTAGAGTTTTCAAAACAGTCAGTTACTTCAATATCGGCTGGTGACACATCTAAGGTAGTTTTTGGAAAAATCAGTAAATATCGTTTAGGTGATTATACCCTTACTGCAACAACTAAACTTTCAAAAGATAGTGTTATTGACAACGATTCTAAAACCATAAAATTTTCTTTCATCAAAGATCATGATGTAGCGATTGATCAAATTTTTTCTCCAAGTAACGGTTCGCAGTTTGATCTGCAAAGGGATCCAGTTCAGATGGTTGTTAGAGCTATAAATTATGGGGTTAAAACTCAAAATAATCTTACGGTTAGAATGGAATTAGTTAATTCTAATGGCAAGATTTTAATAGTTCAAGATAAAGTAATTAATCTGATAGGAGGGGCAACAACGATTTTACCTTTTGATACGATTTATTTACCTGAGGATGGTAACTTAATACTCCGTGCATTCACTATGTTAGCTATTGATAGTTTTCCTGAAAATGATACCATGAGGATTTCTATTTTTTCTAGAAAAGTTGATGATGTGATGGCTTTAGAAGTCGAAACTCCTTTCATTAACTCTTATTTCTCAAAAGATACAACCATTACACCTTATATCAGGTATCGAAATGACGGTATTACCAACCAAGATTCCATATTAATACGATACAGAATAGTTGATAAAGAAGATTCAATTTTATTCTATGATAGTGTGTTTCAAGACGCTTCTTTTTTAACCGAAAAACAAGTATTTTTTGATCCCATTAAGTTAGATTCTGCGGGTACTTTTAATTTTCAAACTTGGGTTTATATCAAAGATGACCAGGTTCGATCAAACGATACAATTACTTCTAATTTTGATGTAATTAATGGGAATGACCTTCAAATATTAAGTGTTTATAGACCTCAGTTAGTTGAGCCACAGGGTAGGGCCCCAATTCCATTGAGTGTATTGATTAGAAACCAAGGTAATCTCAATGCGAATAATGTGAAAATCGTTGCGAATATTGAAAATAACAAATCAGAAGTTATACTAAATGATACCCTATTTATAAATCTTAATAGACTAACAACTGACACTTTTGAATTTGAATCTTTAAATTTTGATCAAGTGGGGGATTATTATTTAAAAATTGTAAATCACTCTCAACTAGAGGACGTTCCCAATACGTTAGATACACTAAATTATAATTATATCGTACGTTATCAAAATGATATTAGTATATCTCAACATTTGAACCCTTTGCCTCAAGATACCCTAGAATTAGATGAAATTATTTTTCCATCTGTTCAAGTTTTAAATAGTGGAATTGATACGTTCAAAAATTTGGAGATTTGCGTTATTATCAAAAATTCATTAAATGACATTATTTACAGAGACAGTTTTGAACTAGTTCAATTGCCGCCAAACAGAGCGAGTAATTTTAATTCTATCCAAGAATGGGAGTCAAATGTTTCTGGTGATTATTTCATGCATTCCTGGTTTAAATCGTTGGATGACAATTCATCCAATGACAGTTTAGTTACCTCGTTTGTTGTAGTAAAAAGAAGAGATGCTGTTATAGAATCAATCGCATTTCCTAACACGAACCTATACAAGCAACGATTATATAAACCAGTTGTAAATATCTTGAATGATGGTTTAGATAATCTATCAGGAGTTAATTTGTCATGCACAGTAAAAGTAGGTAGTACAACTATTTATCAAAAAAATAAAATCATAGATGTTTTGTCAGGTCAATCGCTAACCATTGATTTTGATAGTACATTAACCTATGACAAAGCGGGAGAGGCACAAGCTATTTTCGTTATAGAGGCTTTGGATGACCAAGTTAGTTCGAATGACACTATGACGACTTCTTTTAATTTCATTCAAGGACTAGGAGTTCACGAATACTCACAATCGGATATTATTACATATCCAAACCCTTTTGAAAACTACATAAATGTTTCAGCTGAAAATCCTATTTCAAGTTTAAGATTAATGGATATGTTTGGAAGAGTTGTTTATGAAGATAAAGATATAAATCAATTGATAGTGAGAATTGACCTTGATGTTTTGAAGGGGCTTTATATCCTTGAGATACGTTCGGGGAGTGAATGGTTCAAAATTCCAATTACTAAAGAATAACTCACTTAGTTTTTTTATTTAGGGTAGTTTTTTCTAATCTTATAAAGCTTGTCACCGTCTTGGTAAAATTGAATTTTGATTCTACTTATTTCATCATCTATCGGTGTTTTGGCATGGTGAACATTTGAAGGGATAATTCCTTTAAGCGAACTCATTTTTTTGTGATAATTTAAAAAACCTAAGAATTTCCGTCTCACATAATAGGTTAAGTCCATAGAGTTAGCTAATCCTTTGAAAACGATAATTTCACTAGAATTTGAAGAAAAAATAGATGGATTCGTTGTTTTAGAATTGATGTAATTTAGATATTCATAAGCTACATCAAATCGAGCAATTCCAAACCCTTTGATTGAGTCAGGATTATTATTTTGATCAGCTGTTTGACGAATTAAATTATTGATTTCTAAAGGAGATAATTTTGGAAATGCTTGTAAAAGGCATGCTACACCGCCCGCAACAATAGGAGTGGAGAAACTCGTGCCATTTCCTTGATAATAATATCCTGAAGGACTTGAGACGGTTGCTTTGACACCTAATGCTACCACGTCAGGTTTAATAGATTTATTTGCATTATTACCTCTACTACTAAAACGAGCAGGATCCCCATTTTTGGTAATAGCACCAACCGTCAAGACTTCTTCGGCATCACCTGGAAATCCAATTTTTTTCCATTTGCTATCGCCCTGATTTCCAGCACTATTTATTACGATTATTCCTTTGGATACTGCTGTTTTTGCACCTCTACTAATAAATGAAGTATTACCATCTAATTGACTATGATTATAATTCATTTTTGGATCATCAAATTGGTTGTAGCCCAATGATGATGTAATAATATCTACACCTATACTATCAGCAATTTCTGCTGCTTTACACCAATTTAATTCTTCGATAGGATATTCACTTTTTCCATTTTCTGTTTTGAATAATGTAAGTTTTGCAAGTGGTCCACTACCGATAAACTTTCCTTTATCATAAGCTCCAAGTGCAGATGCACAAGCTGTACCGTGTGTGTCAAAATCGCTTAATGAATTATCTAAATTTACTAGATCATAACCAAACATCAACTTATCATTGGCTTGGTGTCTTAAAAAACCAGGTATTTTAGTGATGTTTTTAAATCCTGCATCGAAAACAGCAACACTTACACGATTTCCGTTAAACCCTTTTTTATGAAGATGTAGAACTCCTATTTGTTGATTTTGTTGATATGATTTACCGTAATCTAACTCATTTAAACTACTTGTTTCCATTGTGCTGGATTTCAATTTTACAGTGGGTTTATAGAAATCTACGGCTTCTCTTTTACTATTTGGATTTATCGTACCAACGTATTTTATTTCTGATATAAATGCTAAGCTATCTAGAGTTGAAACATAGGTTTTAGACGATTCAATAACGGCACTATTAGACCATTTTAAGGCATATCTAACTGTTATGCTATCCAATTGATTAAGTTTTTGTAGATAATCTTTTTTAACTGGATAGTCACTGTAATTCAGCGGAATTTGATATTTATTCCTTCGTTCAATTGCCTTGGGGCTCAAGATTTCGTTGATATTGAAATTAGTATCCTTATCATTAAATTGAACGTAGAATGCATGATTAGCATTTTGAGAAAAACTAAGATGCGACCAAAACAAAATAATAATTAATATAATCTTACCAGTTGCTACTGATAATGGTTTTTGTGTATTCGATTCCATCTTTATATTTTCCAGGTTGTGTTTCGATATCGCGGAATTTACGTGAAATTAGACCAATGCCACGAGCATATACTTCTTCTTCAAAAATTGTAAATATAATATCTTCTTGGTCACCAAGATTGACAATTACCGTCTCGGAGAATAAACTATCCTTGATACGATATAATCCATCTGTATTTTGATAAAACCCATATTGGGTTTCTTGACTATTTAACATATTTATATCCCAACTTTTATTGTCTTTAACTGGGAAACTTAATTTGATACGTTTAACATCTAAATCTGATCTTTCAAGGCTATAGTTGTCTACTTTAATGACTGCATAATATTGAAATTCCCAATTTAGTCCTTCATCATAACTATAATCTATTCGTAATTGATACGAAGAGTCTTTTTCTTGATCAATAAATGGGGTTTCTATGGTTTCTTTAATCCAATAAGTTGTCGTATCAGTTGAACTATTAAATGCATCGTGATTAAATTCTTCATAAGAATAAATAATAAACTTATCTTTTTTAGTTGGATAGAAGCTGGCTTTGGATGGGTAAACTAATTTACCAGTTTCACCACAGCCCCAACTAAATAACAGGACTTGTAAAAAGAAAATAAATATTACGGGATTTAATTTCATCATTATTTTACTTTGTTCAAAAGTATTTTACGAAAATAACTCATCCTGATAAGTAGATACTTTATAATGGTGATATTATTACATATTTTTGACCCACAAATGGTAACAATCATCGATGGCAAGAGTCTCGCTCAAAAACTGAGACGTAAAATCAAAGAGGAAGTTTCAAAATATCTTGACTCTGGGAATCGAGCACCTCATTTGGCGGCTATTCTTGTAGGAGAGGATGGAGCTAGCAGGACTTATGTTGCCAGTAAAGAAAGAGATTGTGATTTTGTTGGTTTTGATTCAACAGTTCATCGCTTACCCGTAGATACCTCAGAAAATGAATTATTAGATTTAATTGATAGTATCAACTCGAATGATAATATTGATGGTTTAATTGTGCAATTGCCTTTACCCAAGCATATGGATACTTCAAAAGTTACAGATGCTATTGCTCCAAAAATTGATGTTGATGGATTTCATCCTGTTAATGTTGGACGTCTTACAAAAAATGAAGATACCTATATTAGTGCTACACCTTTTGGCATTATTATGATGCTAGAAGAATACGGAATAGAAACTATAGGCAAGCATTGTGTTGTAATTGGTAGAAGTAATATTGTCGGAAGACCTATGAGCATACTAATGAGTAGAGGAGGTTATCCTGGTGATTCGACTGTGACTATTTGCCATAGAAATACAGAGAATCTTATATCTCATACCTCGGTGGCAGATATAGTTATTGTAGCTGTTGGAATACCTCATTTTTTGAAAGGAGACATGGTTAAAAAAGGGGCGGTAGTCATCGATGTTGGAATTACAAGAGTGGATGCCGATAATGCTAAAGGATATGAATTAAGAGGGGATGCAGATTTTAATTCACTTGTAAACAAATGTACTGCAATCACCCCAGTGCCTGGTGGTGTTGGTCCAATGACCAGATATGGTTTGCTTCACAATACACTAAAGAGTTATAAAAGAAAATTGAATTTATGATGAGCCTACCCGTCATGGAATATTTTTACTCGGTACAGGGTGAAGGAGTTTTTGTAGGTCAACCTTCCTTTTTTATTCGTTTGGGTGGTTGTGATATTGGCTGTGTCTGGTGTGATGTAAAAGATAGTTGGGATGCAGAAAAGCACCCTAGGTTATCTGTAGATTTTTTAATTGAAGAAGCTAATAAACATCCCAGTAAATTATTAATTATAACCGGGGGTGAGCCAGCTATGTATGATTTGACTGAATTGACAAAAAAATTCAAGGAAGCAGGCTATCGAATTCATATTGAAACAAGTGGAGCTTATCCTTTAATTGGTCATTTTGATTGGATTACATTTTCACCTAAGAAATTTAAGGCACCATTGAAAGAGGTCGCAAGGATAGCCAACGAATTGAAGGTTGTGGTGTTCAATAAAAGTGATATTCAATGGGCAGAGGAACACCAAAAATTAGTTTCTTCGGATTGTAAACTGTTCCTTCAACCAGAATGGGATAAACGAGAGATTACTGAAAAGATAGTATTTGAATATTCCTTATCAAAGCCAAACTGGTTTGTGAGTCTGCAAACTCATAAATATTTGGGTGTAGATTAAGTTATCCCAATAACTTTAATAGGTCATATTACTTTCAATTGAGTATGAAAAAATCTCAAATCACTGAACATAGTTTTGTGCGGCACTAATTCTGCTAACGTTATGATTTCTTAATGTTTGAACAGCTGAATTAAACTGTCCATTAACATATGAATATCCGTTAACTTCATTAGTTGCAGAAACATTCAAAAGGGATTCTTGATTGTCATAAATAGTTGTCATTCTACTATTTTCAAAAGAAGTTTCAATAAATGATTTAACGTAGCTTTTATAAATATTTTCGTACTCATTATCGGCAATAATATAGCTTATTAATGGCCAATCGTCTCCAACTTCGTTCATTTCAAAAGAGAGTGATCCCCCGCGTTTACCATTTTGAAAAGCTTCATTATTATCCCATGTTATCCATTTTATTAAATCGTCATTTGGATCGTGATAGAGGTAATAATTATGAGTCATTCTGCCATAGGTATCCCAATTCTGAAGTGTATTGTTTGCAGCGAGATATTTTAAAAATCCATCAACATCAAATACATTTTCTAAGTTTTTTTTCCATGCAGTAGGGTCAGTGTTTCGAGTGTCAGCGTGGAGCAAATCAAACATCTCTTTAATATCACTTCTGTTATTGATTTCTTCATTGGTTTTTAGTTCGAAGTCGTCTAGTGTAAAACCGTTCGTTGAAAATCTTGCACCATCTCCATCAGGTTTGTAACAATTTCCACTTTTAGATCCGAACCAGTTTTTTAGAAAAGTATCAAAAACAATCTCAGTCATGGTATAGACTCCATAATATTTATACGTTCCTGTGCCTTCATCAATATATATTTCATAAAAGGATGTCCTAACAGCGGGAACTCCGAAATTTCTGAATAGATCTGCAGCAGATTTTTCACGCATTATTGCAGGGTCGTTGTAATTACTGCTCAAAGACAGTTCTTTAAAACCATAAAAACGTTGATCTGAAATTTCGGGGAATTCATACTCCCACTTATCAAAGTCTAGCCTAAGAGGTAGTTTATTACTATTAGCTCTCAGCGATGAATTACCCTTGTATCTTATGCCAACATGTGCCCAAGTCATGTTATTAAAATTTACTTCACAATGAAAGTAATCCGGATTTTCAGTTGGGAAACCGCCTGGGCCTCCACCGCCTCTTTTTTGTGATAGATCTCTTTGCATATCTTGCCACTCTTGAGTTGTAAATATGATATTAAGTCTATTTACCTTTTCTTGATTAAATACGACATCATAATCAGCTGGGAATCCGTTAGAATGACTAGCAGTCCCTTGTCTATTATCACCGTCTTGATTGGGTACAAAGATTTCTTTTTTACATGAAAACAAAACAAGAGTCAATAATGAAATACTTCCAATTTTTAACTTCCAATTTTTCATTTTAATGTTATTTAATGGTGAATTTATAGTTTATACCCATGATGTTTGTCCTTTTGGGGTAATCTCCAAAGAGTTCATTTTCAGTTCTTACGAAAGCACCTATGCTTCCTTTTTTCAATTTATAGTCCGAACCCAGCGTATAGCGAATTTTAAATATACCCTCGTTTACCGTAATCCCATTGAATAGTTCAGCAGAAAATGTGGGGTCTATTTTCCAATCTCTAATATTGTAAGTAGATGCTACTTTGAATCGAACGGTTTTTATAATCTCATCTGAAGTTCTTTCTAGTTCATCTTTATTTTGATATCTAATTCGATATTTCATTGCAAAGCGATCAATGGAATGTCTGAATTCGATGTCTCCATGCCATCTAAGGTGTTTTTCGTTACCTTGAATTTTACCTTCATTATCGTTCTCGATTATTAATCTAGAGGCAAAGCCGATACTCAAAAAGTCAGCTAGTTTGTATTTTAGCCCTAGTTGAGTAAAATTTACATCTAATGTGCTTGTATTATCTTTTAATCTGAGTTGTTGTGATAGGCTTAACCTTAACTTTTTTGTAGGTTTATATCGAAGATCAATAGATGTCCAAGTTTCAAAATCTTGTATCGTGTAATAGGTTCCGTCTTGGGCTTGAGAAACCATTGGTAGAAAAATTAATAAGCAGACGACCAAACTTATATTTAATAATTTATTCATGAGGTTTCAAATATTTAATAGTGATTAAAGTGGTATCTCTTAAGAAATCAATTGACCCAATTTCAACATCTACTACGGTAAGACCTGTTCTCTCTTCAAGGTCTTGTATTAGTATGTCTCTCATTTCAGGTTTGATATTTTCAATTTTTTCGTAAGTGATTTTTTTACTTAGCGTATTTTCTCTGAACAATAACCGCTCAATGAGGTATATTGTAATAACAACAATGATGTTTGCACCCACAATTTCTGCATAGCTCATCTTTTGATTAGCTAATGAGTTTATGACTGATATACCAATAATTATAAATAGGTAAGTCATTTCTTTGATAGGTATAGGATTGGTCCGGTAGCGTATAATTCCAAAAATCGCAAACAATCCTAAAGCCATACCAATATCTAATTCATATTTTTTAAGTGTAAAGCAAAGAAAGAATACAATTATACCTATCATATAATAGGTAAATAGATAATCTCTATTTTTTACAGTAGAATAGTATAACCATTGAATAATGATTATTAAAAAGGAGATGTTGAGTAAAAATCGAAACATCATTTTATAGAAGTCATCATCAAATAGGGGTATGCTCAAAAACTCACTCATAGGTTATTTATTTTACTGATTTTATTGAATTTACTTTTAAATATATTTTGCTTTAAGGATGCATCACTTTTTGCCATACCCATGCAATATTTACTTAATCTCATTGGGTGAATACCCATTGAACTTAACGATTGATATACTGGTGAATGCCTATTTATACGTTCATGTTTTAATTCAAGAATAACAAGATTTTGGTAGAAAGGGGCACCATTAAACGATAGATTTGAGTCAATAGTTACTCGTTCAGTTAAATGCTTATTAACAAGAGTGAATCGATTGAATTGATTGTCTATTGATTTTTCAAGAGTATAATTTTCACCAATTGTCTTATGAATAAAGGATAGTGAATTCATGTCTAATTTTTCATTGAATGAAGTAATTGGTATCCTTTTTTTTGAGGTATTTCCGTTATTAGATTTCTTTTTCACTTCTAAGAAAAATAAATTGGATTCTACATAATTGCGAATTCTGACTTTCACTCTTTTTGCTTTGCCATTATGATGCATTAGGTATAGATGAGCATCAGGTGTATCAAAGTAATTAGACTTGTAGGTCATCATACGATTTTGACCGATTTTTAAAACCTTATACTGTTCTTTAATATATTCTAATAGGAGAGGAACTAAGCTAACGTGAAAAACAAATTTTGTATCAACTCTTTTCATCAGTGATACAGCTTCCATTTCATTAAGAGATATGGATTCGAATTTATCTAAGTTATATGAAATCAAATGTATATGGTAAAGATTTATAATTCAATTACATTACTTTGATTTTTAAGTTACGTTAATTGAAAGTTTATTTTACGTTAATAAATTACAAATAAAAGCATTTAAATATAACTTATACGTCATGGATGAGCTAATGCAAGCAAAAAATTATAACCAATGAAGATGATAGTCCTTGATTTCTAAATCTAGGGCTGCCTTTGTTACTCTCAATGGCTTGAAGGTATCAATCATTACTGCAAGTTCTTCTGTGGCGGATTTTCCGATACTGGCTTCTTGAGCTCCAGGTGTTGGACCATGAGGTATTCCTCCTGGATGAAGACTCATTTGACCAGGTTCAACATGTCCCTTACTCATAAATTGTCCATCGACATAATACATCACTTCATCGCTATCAATATTGCTGTGCCAATAGGGAGCTGGTATGCTAAGTGGATGATAATCAAATAATCGAGGCACAAAACTGCATATTACAAAATTGTGTGCTTCAAACGTTTGATGGATTGGGGGTGGAAGATGAATTCTGCCCGTGATAGGCTCAAAATCATGTATACTAAAAATAAAGGGGTAATGAAAACCATCCCATCCAATCAAGCAAAACGGATGATATTTATAGGTATAAGGGTAAAGTTTATCTTCTTTTTTAGTTTTAATCAAAAACTCACCTTCTTCAATTATAGTTTCAAGATTTTCAGGTTGTTTAATGTCTCTTTCGCAGAAAGGAGAGTGTTCTAAAAGTTGTCCGGTTTTACTGGTATATCTTTTGGGATATAAAACAGGACTATGACTCTCTATGATGAGAAGTTTGTTGTCCTCACTATCAAACTCCATTTGATAAATCACTCCTCTTGGAATAACGATGTAGTCACCATACTTAAATTTAAGTTGTCCGTAATTGGTTCTACACGTGCCACTTCCATGATGAACAAAAATCACTTCATCACTGTCGCCATTTTTGTAGAAATAGTTTTTCATGCTCTTACGTGGTTTGGCCATACATATTTGAACATCACTATTCGTCAAAAGGATGACACGACTATCCAAGAAATCATCTTCGGGTGCTACGTCAAAACTTTTGAAACTACGATGAAGCATTTCCATATCTCCAGCTAATTCTGGTTTGAGAGATGTGGGTTCATCTACTTTGATTATAGCAGTAGGAGGATAGTGGTGGTATAATAAACTGTAACTGTTAGAAAATCCTTCAGTTGAAAAAAGTTCTTCAGCATACAGTTCGCCGTCAGGCCTTCTAAATTGGGTATGTCTCTTTGGGGGTATTTGTCCTAAGCTTTTATAGTGTGGCATATGTATTTAAATGATACTTCAAAAGTACATAATTGAAAATTTAGTTAGATTATAGCTACTTGCAAAACGTTAAATTATTAAATAATTACCTATGTTCATTAACCCAACTCACTCAATATCTTACCTTTGCATATCAATGAGATATGTACTTCATTTTTTATTAGGATTTTTTGCAGTCGTAGGCATATTCACTTCAGGGTGTAATAGCTTAAGTAACCAATCTAGGAGTCTGTCTAGTGATACTACCATAAGTTTAGAGGCTAGAGAATGGAGTAAAAAAATAGATCAGTCCCCAAATATTGCTGAATATTACATACAACGTGCTGAAGTACTAAATAATGAAAAAAGACATGATCTAGCTATTCTAGATTATCAACAAGCAATTCAATTAGAACCAGATAATTGTGCTTCATACTATAAACTTGGTGATGCATACTTTGCTGCAGATCAAACGACCAAAGCACTTGAATATTATAAATTAGCCGAGCGTGCGAACCCCAATGATGTTGAGGCAGTCTTCAAACATGCCCAGTTCTTATATTTTGTGAGACAATTTGATAAAGGCAAAATTAAATTTGGTAAATTATTGAATCTGAATCCTGAACATGCTGAAGGACATTTTTACAGTGCAATGTTGCACAAAGAGTCTGGTGATACACTTCAAGCAATTTATTTATTCAAGAAAACCATCGAATTACTCGGAGCTGATTATAATAGCAGCATGCAATTAGGAACTATCTATGAGGCTCAAAACGAAATTAATAAATCTATTCAGTCCTATCAGCAAGCCATTAATACGGATCCCAACAGCGATGAAGCCTATTATGCAATAGGACTGGGATATCAGAAAATCGGAGATAATATACTTGCCATGAAGAATTATCAAAAAGCCATTGATATCAATTCACAACATTTTTTGGCCTATTACAATGCTGGTAATATATTAGCAGCTGATGAAAATTACACTTCAGCAATTGACCATTTTGAGATTTGCTTGAGATTGAAACCTGATCTTGCAAAAGCATACAATCGAATTGGTCAATGTTTTGAACTCTTGAGTACAGATAATAAAGCAACTGAAAATTATCTAAAATGTTTAGAAATAGACCCTAATTTTGCACTCGCCAAAGAGGGATTAGCCCGTTTAGGTAAAATAGAATCGACAAACTAAAAAAGTTAAAATTGAACATTAAAATAACATTACCTGATGGTTCAGTCAGAGAGATTTCTCAGGGAGATACTGCTTTGGATGTTGCCAAAGGAATTAGCGAAGGACTTGCCCGCGTTGTAGTAAGTGCCAAAATCAATGGTGAGGTTTGGGATTTGAATCGTCCCATCACGGAAGATTCTACATTGAGCTTATTAAAATTTGATGACTTAGATGGCAAAAAGACTTTTTGGCATAGTAGTTCCCATCTACTTGCGGAGGCTTTAGAGGCATTATATCCAGGGGTTAAACTAGGGATTGGTCCTGCTATAGATAATGGATTTTATTATGATGTTGACTTTGGAGACCAACAATTCTCGTCTAATGATTTTGAAAAAGTAGAGCAAAAAATGAAAGAGCTAGCCAGTCAGGCAAATTCTTTTGAGCGAAAAGAAATTTCGAAGGCAGATGCAATCGACTATTTCAAAGAAAAAAATGACCCTTATAAATTGGAGTTAATTGATGGTCTTGATGATGGTTCAATTACTTTTTATACGCAGGGTAATTTTACGGATTTATGCCGTGGTCCACACATTCAAAATACTTCTTCTATCAAAGCCATTAAGCTATTAAACGTTGCGGCTGCATACTGGAGAGGTGATGAAAAAAACAAGTCACTAACTCGAATTTATGGTGTTTCATTTCCCAAGGCAGGAATGCTGAAAGAGCACCTGAATTTATTAGAAGAAGCCAAAAAGCGTGACCATCGCAAGCTTGGCAGAGAATTGGAGTTATTTATGTTTAGTGAAAAGGTTGGAGCAGGATTACCACTTTGGCTCCCCAAAGGGACTGCAATTCGAGAACGTCTTGAAAATTTTATGAGGCAAGCTCAAATAGAACGTGGATATAAGCAAGTAGTAACCCCACATATTGGTCGTAAAGAGTTATACGTGACTTCCGGACATTATGATAAGTATGGTGAAGATAGTTTTCAACCCATAAAAACACCGAGTGAAGACGAAGAGTTTCTATTAAAACCAATGAACTGTCCTCATCATTGTGAAGTATTTAAATTTAAACCTAAAAGCTACAAAGAGTTGCCCCTTCGAATTGCCGAATTCGGCACGGTATATAGGTATGAGCAAAGTGGTGAGTTAAATGGTCTAACTCGAGTACGCGGATTTACACAAGATGATGCACATATTTTTTGTACACCTGATCAGCTAAAAGCAGAGTTTGTAGATGTCATTGATTTAGTGATGCATGTTTTTGGAAAACTAGGGTTTGAAGATTTCACAGCTCAAATTTCGCTTCGTGATCCTGAAAACAAGCAGAAATATATAGGTAGTGACGAAAATTGGGATAAGGCTGAGAAAGCAATTATTGAAGCAACTGCAGAACGGGATATGAAAACAGTAACCGAATATGGAGAAGCTGCTTTTTATGGCCCAAAGCTAGATTTCATGGTAAAAGACGCGTTAGGAAGAAGTTGGCAATTAGGTACAATTCAAGTAGATTACAACTTACCTGAACGATTTGATTTAGATTATATTGGTTCTGATAATGAAAAACACAGACCTGTAATGATACATCGTGCACCTTTTGGAAGCATGGAACGATTCATTGGAATATTGATAGAACATACTGCTGGAAATTTTCCGCTATGGTTGAGCCCAGAACAAGTAGCAATCCTTCCAATTAGTGAAAAGTATCACGATTACTCCGATAAAGTTTTAA
The DNA here is from genome assembly GCA_016779945.1 of Bacteroidia bacterium. Classification (GTDB taxonomy): domain Bacteria; phylum Bacteroidota; class Bacteroidia; order NS11-12g; family UBA9320; genus UBA9320. Next base: position 38,246 of record JADHMR010000005.1, read on the forward strand.
AATTCCTCAATAAAAACGATATTCGCGGGCTTATTGACGAGCGTGCCGAAAAAATTGGACGAAAAATTCGCGATGCTTGGGCTTCAAAAATTCCAGTAATGATAATTATTGGAGAGGAAGAGTCTGATAATCAGGAGGTTTCGGTCAGAGTTCAAGGCGAAGGCGATGTTGGTAAGTTTAAATTAGATGAGTTTGTAGATTACTTCAACTCATTATTGAATAAAGAATAAATAAATACTTGAAGATAAAAAGAAAGCCATTTAGGGGTAGAGTTAAAGATCCCCACAGAATTAATGAGTTCATCATTGCAGATCCTGTACGTTTAGTAGGAGAAAATGTTGAGCAAGGAATTACAGATCTCTCAGTTGCAATCAGTATTGCACAGGAGCAAGATCTTGATTTGGTTGAAGTTTCTCCAAAGGCAAACCCGCCAGTTTGTAAGGTCATCGATTATCGAAAATTTTTGTATGACCAGAAGAAAAAAGCCAAAGAGCTTAAATCTACGCAAGCAAAGACGGATATTAAAGAGATAAGATTCGGACCTAATACGGACGAGCATGATGTTAACTTCAAGTTGAAGCATGCAGAGAAATTTATCGAAGATGGACACAAAGTGAGAGCTTATGTGTTTTTTAGAGGTAGATCAATCGTATTTAAGGAAAGAGGAGAACTTTTGTTACTTCAGTTTGCAGAAAAGTTGCAAGAAGTAGCTAAGTTAGAGCAAATGCCTAAAATGGAAGGCAAAAAAATGATCATTGTTTTAGCACCTAAATAAATTAAAAAAGAGAGAAAATGCCAAAGATGAAAACCAACTCTAGTGCCAAGAAGAGATTCAGAATCACTGGAACTGGTAAAATTAAAAGAAAACACGCTTACAAGCGTCACATTCTTACAAAGAAGTCTAAAAAGAGAAAATTAGCTTTAAGACACAGTGGTTTAGTTCATCCATCAGATGAAAGTAATATCAAGTTTTTGTTAAGAATCGGAAAGTAATGTTAGCCAAGAGCTAATAAAGTACCATTATTCGGGCCAAAAAGTTTCGTATTTAACGAACGCCTAGTTTAAAAAAAAGAAAAAAATGCCAAGATCAGTAAATGCAGTAGCCTCAAGGAGGAGACGAAAAAAAATGATGAAACACGCCAAAGGTTACTTTGGTAGAAGAAAAAATGTATGGACAGTTGCTAAAAATGCCGTTGAAAAGGCGTGGCAATATTCCTACAGAGACAGAAAAAACAACAAAAGAAACTTTCGCCGTTTATGGATTACCAGAATTAATGCTGGTGCTCGTTTACACGGTATGAGTTATTCCCAGTTTATGGGCGGTGTTCATGAAAATGGAATTGAGCTTAATAGAAAAGTTCTAGCAGACCTTGCTATGAACCATCCTGAAGCTTTTGCAGCCATTGTGAAAAAAGTAAAAAAGTAATTTAACTCGCTAAAATAATACTTAAGCCCTCCATTTGGTGGGCTTTTTTTGTGCTTGTATTTTATGAGTATACAAACATATTAGTGCATACGATCGCCCCTTATCTCAATTTTTTTGACCATTTCAGCCTCAAAAGCGATAAACTCATCCCATCGATTTGTTACATATTCACTCGAACCAAACTCTTTTGCAAGATTTATGAATGCTTTATAATGTCCTGCTTCACTAACCATAAAATCATGATAAAATTTTTTAAGTTCTTGATCTTGGATGTGAACACTTAATAGTCTAAAACGCTCACAACTTCTTGCTTCAATCATTGCGAATGATAGCAAGTATTCGATAATCTGCTTATTTATATGATTGCCTTTTCTAATATAGCTGTTCAGCTGATTGACATATTCATCTTTTCGCTGATGACCCAATTCAAAACCTCTCTTTTTTAATTCTTTAACTACTTTTCTAAAATGCCCCCATTCCTCTGCTACAATTGGTGAAATTACTTCTACTATTTTAGGGTATTTACTAAACTTACTAATAATACTTATTCCATGAACAGCAGCTTTTTGTTCGCACCATGCGTGGTCAGTTAAAATGAATTCTATGCTTTTCTCTGCAATATTGACCCACCTTGGATCTGTAGCCATTTCAAGTCCGAGTGTGGTTTTTATTTTTTCTGAACTGTTCATCCTCAAATGTATTTTCTAAATTAAAAAAGTGTTAAAACAAGTAAGAATATTAATATGCCCATCAGCATTAACATCAACGTGTATGGAAGGATATCCTTTGCTTTTAGCCCAGTGATACTTAATAAGGGTAGTGCCCAAAATGGTTGAAGCATATTTGTGATTTGATCTCCATAGGCTAGAGCTAGTATTATTTTGGGTAATGATATACCTAATTCTAATGCTGCTTTTAAAATAATTGGTCCTTGTAATGCCCATTGACCTCCGCCACTTGGAACGAATATATTTACCAAACCAGCACTAAAAAAAGTATAAATAGGTAATGTTTTTTTTGAAGCTACATCAATGAAAAAATCCGAGATATTTTCAATTAATCCACTACTCTGCATCAGTGCTAAAATTCCAAAATATAATGGGAATTGAATAAGTATTCCAGACGCACCTTGAATGGCCTTATCAACAGCACTCAAAAAAGAGCGAATATTCGCATGTAATAAAATATTTAACCCTAAAAGACTGAAATTGATATAATTAGGGTTGATAAACCCAGATTTATTTTGAGCAGAAATTGCAATATAGAATGCAATTAAAGTAAGAATTACACCAATTATTTTACTTATCCATCTAGAATTATCAATGTGCTCTGCACCAATGATTTTAGATTGTTTTTCTGGTGTTTGCTCATGTTTTATAACGTTTGGAATTTCTTTAGTTGTATTTTTACTTATGAGAGAACTTAGTATAGGTACAACTATAATTAATAAAATAACTGCCGTTAAATTCATTGGGCTAAATACAGTATCACTGAATGAGATTAATTCTGGCATTAATTGGTTTTTGGTGATATCTCTAATGTGACCAACTTCTGCTACTTTTGTTAATGCACTACCAGATATTCCTCCGTGCCAAACCATAAGTCCTACGTAACCAGAAGCACCTATCAAAGGGTAGTTTAGTTTGATTTTACGATTAGTGAAATTTTCCCCTACTTTTCTAGCGATTATCGCACCAAATATTAGCCCAAGTCCCCAATTGAATAGAGCAACTAAAATGGTAGTGAGTGTTACTGCAAATGCAGCTTGTGTCCCAGTTTGAAGTCGTTTAATAATTTGATTGATAAGTGAATTAAAAAAAGTGGTGAGTGCTAGTGAATGACCAAGGACCAACATCAGCATCATTTGCAACGCAAATGCCAACAAATTAGAATTCCATAGTCCCTTTTGCCAATCTAGGACTAAATTAACTAATGGCTTATCTGAATTAATCAAAGCCATAAAAAATACGACAATGGTTATTAGTAATGCAATGCTAAAAGGCGTTGGCAGTATTCTTCTAAACCAGTTAGTGTAATGCTTTACAAATTTCATAGAAGTGAAACAATCTGCTCAAGATAAGATTGATCCTCAGAATCAAACATTTTATAATGGGTACTGTCAATATCTAAAACTGCAAAAACTTGATTTCCTCTGATGCATGGAATAACAATTTCGGAGTTTGATTGTGGACTGCAAGCGATATGTCCCTCAAATTGATGAACATCGTCAACGATGTATGTTTTTTTATGTAACCAAGACTTACCACAAACTCCTTTGCCCAAAGCAATTGATGTACAGGCAATGGGTCCATTGAAAGGACCCAACTGTAATTTGTCATCAATAACTCTATAAAATCCTATCCAATGGTGGGAGAAATGATCGTATAATAAACGAGATAAATTAGCCATGTTTGCAATGTCATCCACATTTTTATCTATCAGAGATTCTGCTTCTTTAATTATGATCGAATACTTCTGAGCTTTTTTCATACTTTACGAAATTATGACATATTGGATGATAGATACTGTCTAATATGAAATTAATTTTGACTTAAATGTTAAATAAACATCTAAAAATAATTATATTTTTTTTATCAATCAATGTTGCATTTTTATATGCGATGCTGCTATGGCTAGTATAATTTAATGACTATTTTCTATCTAATATCTAGGAAGAAGAATCATTAAGAATCGTATTAATAGAATACAAACTTATTCCTAACGAGCAAAAGGTTATTATACCTATTGCCTCTGTAAAATCTGACAACTGATGACCTAAAAAAAGTTCCGAAGTGAGCGTGATTAATATTATTGGATAGTAAAACCAAGATTTAATAGTTCCTTTTTGTTGGTTATAAATTAATATGATAACAAGGGGTGTCAAAAAAACGAAATAATATTTCCATGCTAATGGAGATATTATTGGAATTAGAGAAAGAGTAATAATAAATTGTTTAGCAAAACTATTTATGTTGTCTTTAGTAAGGTAAAACTTTGAAGCTATGTAAATACCCAAAATTCCAATTAAAATAATTGTAACTGCTTTGTATTGCAGGTTTGATAAATTTAAAACGTTATAGCTGAAGGTATCTATTCGAGTATGTTGGGTTGTTAATCCGCACATCCAACCCCATATAGATTGATTCATGTGTTCACATTTTAACCCATTAACAACTTGTGCATTGTTCCATTCTTTGAATAGTTCAATACCCAAATCAGATCCAAAATACATGAATACAATCATCGTTGTCAGTGCTAGCCCTAACAATGTATACGACACAGATTTAAATTCTTTTTTGAATACCAAAAAACCAAGAATTAAAATGGGATAAACTTTAATACTAATTATGAATGCCAAGACTATTCCGGCCCACAAGTTTTTTTTTTGAATAATTAATTGAAGTACGAATATGCTCAATCCCAAAATGAATAGATTAATTTGGAGGTTACTTATTTCCTCTAGGAATATTCTTAGCGTACATACAAACGGTAAAATAAATAATGGATTGAGAAGATTTATTTGCTCATTTTTTTCTTGTTTTATGTTTAAGACGAGTTGGTATGGAGTGAAATAGGAGATAGTCCATTTAAAAATAATAAGATTAACTACAATAATTCCTATTAACCAAACCAATCTTAGGCCAGTAAAACTTAATTCGTTCAACCAATAAAGTGGAATACAAATAATTGAAAAGAATGGAGGCCATGTATTTCTGTAATCTGAATATATAGGTAAATTATTCCATGCCAACTTTCCAGCAGAAATATATCCGCCAAAATCACCTTCACGAAAAATATCTCTTAAAACCTCGCCAAAAACTACAATTGAACATAAATAGAATAGGATTTTAAAAATATTTTTTTTATACCCGAACATATTTGTGAAGTAGAATTTCAAGTGTTAAAAATAAGATATTTTACAAAACTAGCTGTCCAGAAACACAAAGAGATCAGCCAATATTAATCGAATAGTTGCTTAAATCTATTCAAATCAGCAAAAGACCAGTTTTTAATTTGCAATTGAGCACCTTTCAATCCTTTATCTTCTCCAAATGCAATACTCTTCATTCCTGCTTTTTTGGCAGCGAGAAGACCAGCTTGAGAGTCTTCGATAACGAGGCACTCTGATGGTTTGCAGTTTAATTTTTCAGCAGCTAGTAAAAATATGTCCGGTTCTGGTTTAGAATGTGGTGTCATTCCGCCGTCTACTATTGCTTGGAAGTCTAATACTAAATCTAATTTATCAATTATTCGAATGGCATTTCGACTACTTGATCCGATGGCAACTTTGATGTCTTCTGATTTAGCTTGTGAATTAAATGATTTAAAGTTTGGAAAAATTTCATTAGGGGTCATGGTGTCGATGTATTTTAGATACATCTTATTTTTAGTTTGAAGTAGATTTTGTTTTTCTGCCTCTGAAATACGAGCACCACTCCATTTTAAAAGTTTGTCCAACGATTCTTTTCGTCCAACCCCTTTTAGTTTTTGATTTTGTTTTTCAGTTAAAACAAAATCGAGTTGCTTAGCAACCCATTTCCAACTTTCATAATGATATTTAGCAGTGTCTGTTATGACTCCATCAAGATCATAAATTATACCTTTTAAACTCATATTGTTTGTTCTTGATTGTTTAAATGATATTCGACTAATTGAAAAATTGGTTTCTTTTCTATTTTACCAATCGTAAAACGATGATTTGTTGCTACTTCTTCGAGTACGTCTCTAAAATAATATGCAATCGAGCCAACAAAGTTTATAGGTACTTCTCTAAAGTTATCGTAGCACCAAACATGAATATTGATAAACTTAGCAAGTCCTTGATAAACCATGTCTTTCATATAAGGATGATCTTTATGATCGCTAACAAATGGCATGAAACTGGCTAGGTAAACATTGGGATGTTTTTTACGATGGATAGCATCAAAAATCCCTTCTTTAGTTAATTCATATTTATCTTGAAACTCTGAATATAATTCTGAGGGCATTCGATGGTACAACCAATCAGCTAGAAGAATTTTTCCAAAATAAGAACCACTGCCCTCATCTCCGAGGATATATCCTAATGCAGGTACATGTTCATTAATATTTTTACCATCAAAAAAACATGAATTTGATCCAGTACCAAGAATACAAGAAATTCCAGGTGTGTATGGTGTAGTAGCAAGTACCGCACCCGTTAAATCGTGGTCAACATCTATTTTTACTGCGGAGGTAAAAAACTGAGATAATGCTCTTTCTAAAATAATTTTTCGGTCCGCACTTGAACACCCTGCTCCGTAGAAATAAATTTCTTTAACTTCTGATTTGTAATTCTGAAAAATTTCATTTTCTTGTATTTTTTCGAGAATAAATTCAGTACTATGAAAGAATGGGTTGAACCCCATTGTATTTGTTCTATGATGTGTGTTGGATTGATCAATTAAGATCCAATCACACTTTGTTGAACCGCTATCAGCAACTAGTATCATTTGGTTTAATCTAGTTAACAAAGTTAATGTAAATATTACACATTGAGAAGTGTAATTGAATTTACAAGGCTTAAATTAAGCGTTTTTTAGTAGATTTTTAAGCTAATTATATTTACTAGGGCTTTGGCTCACTGCAAGGGTCGCATTCTAAGTGAATTTCTAATGAAACATCTGTGGTTTCTTGATTTATATTTATTGTAGCTATAGGTTGAAAAGCTTTATGGATTTCACATTGGTAATCCATCATTTCATCTAAATTATTAGATATATTTGACATGTTTGACGAATCTTGTTGATTATTTTCTGGTATGCTAACCTCAATGGCTGGATACCTGTAAACTGAGTATTTTCCATTTACTAGACCTGAAATTGAGGCTTTTCCATTTTTGAATTTTTGTGTAATCCCTACATCCTCACGATCTTTATTTTTATGAATATAGAGGATACCATTGAATGGACTGGGTGTAGCCAATTTTTTAAGTATTTCATTATTAGGATTTGCACCTTCACAATAATCTGACGTGCTCTGTATATTGAATTCTATTACTCTGTCGTACTGTCTGACTCCGCAAGATACAATTACAATAGCTGTTGTAATTACCATAAATAATTTCATTACACAAATTTAATCGAATAGGTTTGATGTTACTAATTTAAAAATTAAGTAATTTAACTTAGACTTTATCAAAGCTTGACACAACAGATTTTGCAACAGTAGTTGAGGGTATTGATGTACCTAATTTTTTTCGAAGCTCCTGATAATCTTGGCTAATTTCATCTTGAGTGTTCTTATCTTCAATTAATTTTTCGATTTCTGATTTGAGTTTTTTAGGATTAAACTCATCTTGAATTAGTTCAATGATGCTTTTTTTGTCCAAAATCAAGTTTACTAGCGAAATATATTTTACCTTAATTACTGATCTTCCGATCCAATAACTTATTCGATTAGTGGTATAACAGACAATTTGTGGAACACCCATTAGTGCTGTTTCAAGTGTTGCTGTTCCGGAGGTCACTAACGCAAACTTACTTTTACTTAATAAAGCATACATATCGTTGGGCACAAGTTTAAGTCTGGGGTTAAATTGATGGTAAAATTCGTCATCAAATCCGGGTGCTTGAGCTACTAATATTGGAAGATTTTGGTCTTTTACAGCTTCAAGCATTATGGGGAGTGCGGTTTTTATTTCTTGTTTTCTGCTTCCAGGCAATAATGCAATTGATTTCTTTTCTTGGGGTGTTGGATTAGATGCTAGGTAGTTGTCTACGGTCTCTTTACTTGGATTACCTACATAGTTACTTTCTACACCATGAGATTCAAAAAAAGCTTTTTCAAAGGGAAGTATGGAGTATAAGTAATCGATATTTTGTTTTATTAAATTGACACGTTTTTCTCGCCAAGCCCAGACTTTTGGTGAAATGTAGTAATGTACTGGTATTCCTTCAGATTTACAAAATTTCGCGATTTTAAAGTTAAATCCTGGATAGTCCACGAGAATGATAGCGTCGGGTTTCCAATCCATAATATCGTTCTTGATTTTTTTTAGATTTCGAGCTATTTTGAATAAACTGGTCAGAATTTCGACAAATCCCATGATAGCCATTTCCTTTTGGTGTATTAGGAGAGTTTGTCCAGCCATCTGACTTTTATCTCCACCCATACCTCTGAAATGGGAATTTTTGTCAAGTTTAGAAATTTCTGAAATTACACGAGATGCGTGGTTATCTCCAGAAGTTTCTCCCGAAATAATATAATAATTCATAGGGTTACATTAGTGTAAAATAGACAATTACTAATCCATATAATAAGGTAGCAAATACGACACCTCTACCCGATTTTAATCTGTTTTTGTTTACGAATCCAAAAAAAGGTATCAAGTTAAATAGTGTTGCAATTTTTAACCAAGGACTAAGTGTACCAGTTAAAAATCCTGTTTTTAGAAATAGCAAATAGGAGAGGTGCGAAAAATGGTATAGTTTCACTAACCAAAGAATAACAATTGGTATGATTATTCCTATGATTATTCCTAATATGATTTGGTTTTTATTCATGAAAAATCCCAAGAATTGAGGGGTTGAATAGCATGATGGGCTGTAAGATCAAACTGAACAGGTACCAGTGACACATAATTATTAGCTAAAGCCCATTCGTCGGTGTCTTCACCTTTGTCCATATTGGTAAACTTCCCTGTCAACCAATAGTAGTCTCGGCCATGTGGATCTTGTCTGTGATCAAATTCTTCAACCCATTTAGCTCGGGCTTGTCTGCATACTTTAACTCCATTTATCTGCTCTTGAGATACATTGGGGATATTGACACTTAAAAGCGTATTTTTTGGCATTCCGTGATGGAATACGTTTCGAATAATCATTTCCATGTATACTTTAGCTGCACTAAAATCTGCATCCCAACTGAAGTCAAGCAAAGAAAATCCTAATGAGGGTATTCCCTCAATTGCCCCTTCCATTGCGGCACTCATTGTACCGCTGTAGATTACATTTATCGATGAATTAGATCCGTGATTAATACCACTAACGAGTAGGTCAGGTTTTCGATGAAGTACTTTATCCACCGCAAGCTTTACACAATCAGCAGGTGTTCCACTACATTGATAACTTTCAATTTCATTCCCAAATTGATTATTCTTGATCATTCGTAGTGGCTTATTAATAGTGATGGCATGTCCCATTCCACTTTGTGGACTATCGGGAGCTACCACAACCACTTGTCCAAACGCGGACATAACTTCAACCGTAGCCTTTATTCCTGGAGCGGTTATGCCGTCATCATTGCAAACGAGTATAAGTGGTTTATTTTGATCCTTCATTCATGCGAAAGTATAGAAATTTGATTTTATACTAACTAAATCAGATTGACAATAATTTTATCTAAAATTATGATAATATTCACGTAATTTTGAACCGATATATGTTATTGAATCTAAACGTCAAAAATTTCGCACTAATATCTGATGTTAAAATTGATTTTGGTGAAGGAATGAATATTATCACTGGAGAAACTGGAGCAGGTAAATCAATATTAATTGGTGCACTGGGTCTTGTCTTAGGTAAAAGAGCAGATACCAATTCTCTTCGTAATAATCAAAAAAAGTGTATAATAGAAGCCGAGTTTGATATCAAGAACTATCATTTAAATTCATTTTTTGAGGCTCACGATTTGGATTATGAAAATCAAACAATGTTTAGAAGAGAGATTAATCCTGCGGGGAAAAGTAGGTCATTTATTAATGATACTCCCGTAACCTTAAAAATACTACAAGAACTAGGATCTAAGCTAATTGAGATTCATTCACAAAGTGACAACGCTCTTCTTTTTACGACCGATTTTCAGTATAAAAGTTTAGATTTATTGTCTGGAAGTCATAATAAGCTCAAAGAATATGTCGCAAAGTATCATGCATTTATTCGCAAAAAAGATTTTCTCAACCAACTTAAAATAGAGGAGGAGGAGTACAAACGAGAACATGATTATAATCAGTTTTTATTCGATGAATTAAGTCAAGCTAATCTTGAAAATATCGATGAGATTTCGATTACTAAAGAATTGGAATTATTGGAAAACGCTGAGCAGTTGATTCAAACATACAAAGAGGCGGACCAATTGATACAATCGAGTGATCATTCTATTGTAAACCAATTGTATGAATTGATTAAATTACTTAATGGAAATAAGCTCACTATTTTGAATGATCTACAAGAAAGAATTGATTCAGTTCTGATAGAGCTTCAAGATATTGGTAATGAGATAAATAATAATGCACTAAGTACGGAGATAAATCCGCAAAGATTAGAGGAATTGAATAACCAAAATAATCAATTATTTAACCTCAAAAATAAGCATCGTAAATCCTCTCTTGAAGAGTTAAAAGATTTATTAATATCATTAGAAGATAAATTGGTTTTGTCAAGTAAGTTGGAAAATCAAATTGTCGAGCTTGAATTAGAATTGAAGAATGATGAAAATGAGCTTAGAAAATTAGCCAACACTTTAAGTGAAATTAGAATAAAAAATTGTTCAAAAGTAGAACTATCCGTAAATGAACTCCTCGCTCAAATGGGAATGGAACATTCTTTGATTAAATATCAAATTATTAATCAAGATGAACTCAATAGCTATGGTTGTAACCAACTAAACGTATTGTTATCTTCAAATAATGGGGAATCATTTAATGAGCTGAAGAAATCGACATCTGGAGGAGAACTGGCAAGAATTAACCTTACATTTAAATATATTTTATCAAAATACATGCAGATGCCAACTAGTATTTTTGATGAGATTGATACGGGGGTTAGTGGAGAGATAGCCCGTAAAGTAGGATCTGTCATGAAAAATATGGCTAATAATCAGCAGTTGATTGTAATTACGCATCTGCCTCAAATAGCTTCCATGGGAAATTATCACAAGCACGTACACAAAACAGATAAAAATAATTTGATTGAAACGCAAGTGCGTGATTTAGATGGAAATGAGCGTATTCACGAAATTGCTAAGATGATTAGTGGTGATAATCTAACCAAGCATGCTATCGAGCAGAGTAAGATGCTTTTGAACTAACTATAAGTATTTAATAACTCTTTCCATTTTCATGCCTCGACTGCCTTTGATTAAGATTGCTGTATCTTCATAATTCAAGGATTTTAGGGTTTCTCCAAGTTTTTCCATCGATGAGAATGTTTCTAAATCGCAGTTTAAGGAAACTTGATTGAAATTTTCACCTAAAAGATAGATCGCTTCAAATTCAAATTGTTTCGCCCAAATTAATAAGTCAAGGTGTTCTTTTTTGGCATGATTTCCCATCTCAAACATGTCGCCTAATATTAGAATTTGCTTTTTGTTGGGCATTTTGCTAAAATTTTCAATAGCAACTTGCATGCTTGATGGATTAGCATTGTATGCATCCAACAAAATATCATTTGAATTTTGGTGTATCCACTGTGAACGATTATTCTCGGGTATGTATGACTCAATACCAGATTGTATTTCATCAATAGTTAGACCCAATTGTTGTCCAATGGTAATGGCAGCAAGCATGTTGTCGAGATTATAATCACCCATTAGAGGAGACTTAATCTTTCTATTTTCAACTAAAATCTCAATAGCAGGAACCGTTGATATAATATCTACATTATTCTTAGAGTAATAATGGATATTTTGGATTGATCTGCTCATTCGTTTTAACCAATCATCATCTTTATTTACCAATGCCACACCATTATTTTTTAAAAGGTAATGATAGATCTCACTTTCCTCTTTTGCTACAGCTTCCAGTGTTCCAAAACCTTCTAAATGTTCCTTGCCAATGTTAGTGATTAGTCCGTGAGTGGGAGCGGTTATTTTACACAATGCTTCGATTTCTCCAGGATGATTTGTTCCAAGTTCGATAATGGCTACTTCACAATCCATTGGAATATTAAGAATAGTAATAGGTACACCAATATGATTGTTAAAATTTCCTTGTGTAGAATGGGCTTTAAATTTTTGTTTTAATACGTTAACAATAAGATTTTTGGTTGTTGTTTTTCCGTTACTACCTCCAATAGCAATTATTGGAATATCAAAACATTTTCGGTGAAAGGATGCCAATTCTTGCATAAAAGTTAGCACATCATCGACTAATATTAGCTTGTTATTTTTTTCTAATTGTTCGTCAACTACAGCATATGATGCTCCTTCTTTTAGTGCATCAATTGCAAACAAATTACCATTAAAATTATCCCCTTTTAAAGCAAAGAAAATAGATCCCTTCGCTATAGAGCGACTATCAGTTGTGAATTTATAATCACATTCCGTAAAGAGATTGTAAAATAATTCTAATTGCACTTTTTAACTTACTTGGTCTGCAGCAAAAGTGTTAATTTAGTGGACGATAAAAAAGCACTCCAATGAGAAAATTAGTATTTGTGTCCATTTTTTTAGTTTACGCTCTAAGTATGAGTGCTCAATTATTTGAAATTTCTTTTGAACCTAATTTTAAAAACATAAATGGTGAGTCGATTTCTTTAGCGTTGTCAGGTGGTTTAAATCAGCCACAATTTTCAAATATTGACTTTAATAATGATGGTAAACTAGATTTATTTGTTTTTGATAGAAACGGAAATAAAGCACTTACTTTTATTGCTAAGTCAGTTCATGGAAAAATAATTTATGACTACGACCCTCAATACGAGGAATTATTTCCCTCTGCTCAGGAGTTTATGCAATTGCATGATTATAACGCGGATGATAAACCAGATCTATGGATATATAACGGAGATTCTGTCGTTTTATATCAAAACAATGGTCAAACAATGCCCAGTTTTGACAGAATTAAAGGCTTATTTGCTTTTGATCGTGTGAACTATGTGCCTTTTAATCCATTTAAAAAACTTTCCGAGATAAAGGGTTGCCTTCCAGCAATAGTTGATATTGACGGTGATACAGATATTGATTTTATAACAAATTTAAACGTTACCGGATCCCAGATGATATTCAATAGAAATACTACTATCGATAGTAATTTTCAATTGGAAAATATCAAGTTTGATATTGTTGATAAGTGTTTTGGGGGAATTGACGAATTCAATGGTAATCTTATTGTTAATGCTCCTTGTTATTTTTATGAGGCCTATAAACAAAAGAAAAAGCATGTTGCCACCAAAACCATTTTGTTATTTGATGAAGATGCCGATGGCGATTTAGATTTATTGTTTGGTAGCTCAGAGCGATCTACCAACCCAGTATACTTTTTTAGAAATGGGAAAGCTGATTTAGAATATTATAAAGACACTTTTTTATCCGTAGATACAGCTTATTTTACTAGTATAATCGAATCTCAACTTCCTGTGTCGCCAGCAATGTCATACGTGGATGTTAATTTGGATGGTGTTAAAGATTTAATTTTAAGTACCAATGAGATTGACAAATCCTCATATCCTATAATGGAGAGTAACAATTCAATTTTGTTTATCAATGATGGGTTGACAAACGATGTTGATTTTGTTTTTGAACAGAATGATTTTCTAGTGGGTGATATGATTGATTATGGTTCTGGTTGTTCACCATCATTCGTTGATTTGGATAACGATGGAGATCAAGATTTAATTTTTGCAACCAGTGGAAACCACTATATAACAGGGGATACTTCAGACTTCTTAGTCTACTTTGAAAACAAAGGTTCGTCGAGTCTACCCGATTTTCAGTTAGTTGATGATAATTATTTGAATTTAAAATCTAAGCATATTAGAGGTATAATGCCAACATTTGCTGATATTGATGGCGACAATGATTTAGATTTATTTTTTGGCAAAATGGATGGGTCAATTAGTTTTTATGAGAATATAGGTAATACTGAAAATCCAGATTTTTCCTACATTACTTCCAATTATGAAAATATTCAAGTTACAAATTATGCTGCTCCATACTTTGATGATTTGAATCGTGACGGGATAATTGATTTGATTGTGGGGAGTTATGATGGGACTATTGATTATTACCAAAATACAGGCACTACTGCGAATCCTATCTTTAATCTTACTCGAGATACTTTTGGAGGAATCATTGTCAATGAATTAGTCCGAACTTCTAAACTTGGTTCAGATGGACAGATATATGATACCATGGTTTATCAAAACTATGGATTTAGCTCTCCTGTTGTTTTGCATTGGGAAAATGGTTCTCGTTGTATTGCTGTGGGAAATAACCAAGGACTAGTTCGTGTATATGATCTCAAATCTGATTTGAACGAGAATTTGAATGAAATTGAAGATTACATGATAGAATTTCACAGCCAAAAAAAATACACAAAAGATTGGGGAAGAAGAGCTAATCCGTCCAGTTCAGATTTAAATGGTGATGGTTATCCAGATATGTTAATTGGTAACGATCGCGGAGGGATGAACTTTGTAAAAGGAAACAAGAAAACAAGTGCAACTCTTGCTAAAGAAAAATTAACTGTATTCAAAATTATACCAAACCCTGCCAAACACTATTTTAGAATTGAAACAAAATCAAATAGACGAATTCAATACAAGATTTCAGATTTAAGTGGAAGAGTAATACAAGAGAGTTCTACATTCTCAGGTGATCGAATTTCGATGGACAAGTTTCCAAATGGAATCTACTTTGTTTCAATCGAAGATGGTTTTAGGAAGTACCACGTTGAAAAGCTTATTTCTCTATAATTAAAGTTGATTGATTACACTCAAAGGCCCTTCACAATATACAGTATGACAGTTTTTACATGCTCGAATTGAAGCGTCATAATAATATTGCTGTGAATCTTTACGATCTATACCTTTCAGTGCATTAGTGTAAGATGGGACCATTCCTTGAAAAGCAGCTTCAAGGTGTTCGTCACGCGTAGCTTTCTGATTTGCTAAATCATAAAAATTTTGCGGAACATCATCAATAACTTCTCCTTTGGAGAGTAGATTTTTAGTCTCCTTACTCCACAGAACCATATCTCGCATCATTTGGGAGAGTTCTGAAGGATGATACATGTCGGCAGTTTCAGTATTTTGATTTTGTTTTGTGCACGCAAAAATGCCCAAAACTAGGGTTAGAATTATCGATAGTTTAAGATTCATTTTTTAATTAATAACTACACCGTTAGCCATAAATTGAAGTTTTACTTTTGGAGAATTTATTTGGGCAATTTCCTCCTCGGTTGCATTAGCATCTTTAGCAATTTCAATTTGCTGAGAAACGGAAATCGTGTCAGAATAAGCCCATCCAGAAATTATGGCTTCATGATCAGCACTATTTTTGGGTACAAAAAAACCATAGTCTTTGAATTGGACTAGCATTTGATTGCCATCCATGTCCATATTCATCCAGCATCCTTTGGCTTGACAAGCAGCGGTTATATTTCCTTTGACAGTTGTAAATAAGGAATCTTTCCCTTGTAATTCTTGCATTAATTCTTCGCCAGTTATAGCAGTATTTTGATCCCAATCAGTATCGCCATAATTGCCATTGATTGTGTTTGTTTGCTGACATCCAAAAATTGTGATGATGATTAGAGAGGTAAGAATTGTTTTTTTCATGTTTTATTTAAAATTTTGAATAATAATATGTTCGTTACAAAAATTGTATTCGTTTGCGTTGTTTGATGCGACAATAATTAGTTGATTGTCACAGTATTCTTTAATCATATTTACATACCATTTGATATTTTCATGATCAAAATTGGTGCACGGCTCATCTAGTAATAATACCGGTGAATCTGAAAAAATAGCCAAGGACAATTTTACTTTATTCATTAGACCAGATGAAAGTGTATAATATTTTTTGTTTTTAAATTCTGATAGTTTTGAAGCAGTTAATTGCTCGTTGATTGTTATTTTAGGTTTTTTAAATTGAAAATGAAAGTCAAATAACTCTTGAACTGAGTAATCAAGAAGTAAATCCATTTCGGGACTTGTAAAACTAATTTGATTGGATTCGACGATATTTTCTGAGTAATTTATTTCGCCTTTTGTAGGAGATAATACCCCACCTATAATTTTGAGTAATGTACTTTTACCAGACGAATTTTCACCAAGGATTGCATACTTATTGTTGTTCTTGAAATTGAAAGTAAATTCTCGAAATAGGATATCTCGATTAAAGCGTTTCGATATTCCAATGCAATCTATCTGAGTCATTATCTAGAGATATACCCTTTCATTACTCCACGATCTGAAGCCCTGATAAAGCTGATAATTTCGTCTCTTTCTTGGGTTGCAGGCATCTCGGTTTCAATTTTAGTAAGAGCTTTAGCGTTGTTGAGTCCTCTTAAGTATAAATTTCTGTAGATTTCTTGAATTTCAGCTATTTTTTCTGAGCTAAATCCTCTTCGTCTAAGGCCAATACTATTAACTCCTTCATAACTCAATGGTTCTCTAGCAGCTTTTGTGTATGGAGGAACATCCTTTCTTACAAGACTTCCACCACTGATCATCACATGAGGACCAATATTTACAAATTGATGTACGGCAACTAGACCACTCAGAATAGCAAAGTCATGGATGATAACTTCACCTGCAATTTGAGAACCATTACCAATAATCACATTATTACCAACAATGGTGTCGTGTGCGATGTGGGAGTATGCCATCAAAAGGCAATTATTTCCAACTACGGTTTTGTTCTTTGCGGCAGTACCTTTGTTAATAGTTACACATTCACGAATTGTTGTGTTATCACCAATTTCAACGGTTGTTTCTTCTCCGTTATATTTTAAGTCTTGTGGAATGGCTGAAATTACAGCTCCAGGAAAAATTTTGCAATTTTTACCAATTCGAGCTCCTTCCATTATGGTAACATTTGAACCGACCCAAGTTCCTTCTCCAATTTCTACATTCTTATGAATTGTAACAAAAGGTTCAATAACTACGGTATCAGCAATTTTTGCACCGGGATTTACATATGCTAAAGGTTGAATCATATTATCTATTTTCTACTATTTGTGCCATTAAGTTGGCTTCGGAAACTAGCTTATTACCTACATAAGCTTCTCCTTTCATTGCGCATAAACCTCTACGGATAGGACCAGTTAATGCCATTCTAATTACCAATGTATCTCCAGGAACGACTTTGTCTTTGAATTTGGCGTTTTCTATCTTTACAAAGTAAGTACTCCAATTTTCAGGATTTTCTTTCCCAGCTAAAACCAAGATACCTCCTGCTTGAGCCATAGCTTCAATTTGAAGAACACCTGGCATAATTGGCTCACCGGGGAAATGACCTTGAAAGAAATATTGATCCCCAGTAATATTTTTTACAGCAATTAT
>JADHMR010000060.1 GCA_016779945.1 Bacteroidia bacterium
AAGCCCAGTTTCAGCCATCGTATTTGTTTTATTATCTAATAATGGATTAATCTCGGTTATTTCAAAGCAACAAAGTTTTGGACTTTTGCTCAATTCAACTAGTAAATCAGTCGCTTCCTTTTCGGAAAAACCATTTTTTACAGGAGTTCCTGTGCCAAAGGAGACGGTATCACAGTCCATACTATCTACATCAAAAGATACATATATGATATCACAATCTTCAAGGTAATCAAGAGCGGTGTTTGAGATTTCTATCGGACCTTTTTCTCTTGCTTCTTCAACTTTGATTGTCTTTATGTTATGTTTTTTAATTAAATAATCTTCCTCTTTTTCAGTATCTCTAACTCCTATAATGACTATGTCATTGGTTGATATTTTAGGTGAAATATTACCATTGTTTTTGAGTCTATTCCACGATTTTATAGTTTTGGACGATAAGTCATTCTTTTGACTCTCAATATTATCTATACCAAGCGATACTGCAAGCGGCATACCATGAATATTACCTGTGGGAGATGTGTAAGGGGAGTGTAAGTCTGCATGTGCATCAATCCAAATGACACCTAATTTTTTATGAGGATATGAATTTTTAATGGCAGATATTGTGCCACCTGCAGATGAATGATCTCCAGCGAGTACAATAGGAAAATCCCCAGTTTTGTATACATCTTCAAATTTTAAACAAAAATCATCATAAAGTCTATTCATAGCATCTAGACGTTCTGTAATATTAAATACAGATGAGTTTTGATCATATATTCGATTATTTTCATCAATTATATTTATTGATGGTCGGTTTGTAAAAAAGGAGTTGTTCTGATTTGAGGCAGTAAATTTAAAAGCATCAACTCCTAAACTAGCTCCATTAGTTCCGGCACCAATCTCTGATTTTGAATTAATTATTACAGTGTTACTCATTTCACAATTTGCTTAAATGACACGCAACAAATCTATTAAATATTGCAATAGATTAATTTTCAATAGTTTTTGATATAGTTGGACGTTTTATATTATCAGGAACTATGAAAGCGTCAGGAAAATATATTCTGATATTATTTAAAGTTTTGATTGCATCTATCTCTCTGTAAAAGTTACCTACTCTAAACTTCCAGTAGGGCTGTTGGTATAATGAATAAACTTGCATTTCTTCAGGAAATAGTTTGATGAACTTAGTTTTAATTTCGTTGACATATGAACGATCGGAATTAAAACCGAGTTGTATTCGGTATCCTGCAATCTTATTTGTGTCTACAGCTGCATTTTTCATGAAAAGTAGACGTTCAATCTCGTCATTGTTTTCAATGGTAACTTGAGTAAAAGCTATTTCTGCCTTAATAGCAATGCCAAAAAATAGGATGACTCTAATTATTTTTACCATGACATTTTTTATACTTCTTTCCACTTCCACAGGGACAATCGTCATTTCTACCTACCTTTTGTTCTGCTCTGACAGGAACAGGTGTTTCTTTGGGTTGTTCTTGGTTATTTTGACTATTATTATTTTGAGTAACGATTGCTTCTGATGCTCTACTTGTTTTTAACGAACGGTTTTCTTTACGTTTTATTTCTTTAGCTTCTTTAACATCTTCAGAATCTTGTGTAGCAATGTCACCTTTAAATAGGATAGAGGTCATTTCCGAATTTAGACTGCTAATCATTGATTGAAAGAGATTAAATGATTCTAGTTTGTAGATCAAAAGAGGGTCTTTTTGTTCAATAGATGCATTATTTGCGGACTGTTTTAAATCATCGAGTTCACGTAAATGATCTTTCCAGTTCTCATCTATAATTGCTAAAGCCACATACCTTTCAAATGCATTGATAATTTCTTCGCCATTAGTTTCGATTGCTTTTTGAAGATTGATAGAAACATTTAATGATTTTTTACCATCTGAAAATGGGACTAAAATATTTTTAACTTCTTTGCCTCGTTCTTTATTTATTTTGTTAAAAACAACAAGAGCTTTGTCTTTAATATTCTGATTTTTACGATTGTATGCATCGATTAATTGGGTAAATAGATTTTGGGTAATTTCATTGGATTTAGATTGGTTGAATTCCTCCTCCGTTAAATTTGGATCAAATGCAAGATGTCTTAAAGTTTCAGATTTAAATCCATGGTAGTCATTCAAATCTTTGTATTCATTTACATTTTCTTCTACCCAATCATATAAAGCATTATTTATGTCTAGCGAGAGTCTATCACCATAGAGAGCATTTTTTCTACGTGTATAAATAACTACACGTTGTTTATTCATAACATCATCATACTCCAGCAATCTTTTTCGAATACCAAAATTATTTTGTTCTACCTTTTTTTGAGAACGTTCAATAGTTTTTGTTATCATAGAATGTTGAATGACCTCACCTTCTTCATATCCAAAACGATCCATAACCTTAGAGACCCTATCAGAACCAAACAATCTCATTAGATTATCTTCTAGTGATACAAAAAATTGAGATGAACCAGGGTCTCCTTGTCTTCCGGCTCTACCTCTTAATTGTCTATCAACACGTCTACTGTCATGTCGTTCAGTTCCTATAATTGCCAAACCACCAGATTCTTTTACCCCTTTACCAAGCTTAATATCTGTTCCACGACCTGCCATGTTCGTAGCAAGAGTTATAGATCCTGGTTGACCAGCTTCTGCAACAATATCCGCTTCTCTTTGGTGTTGTTTTGCATTCAGAACATTATGTTTAATCTTTCTCATGTTCAACATTCGACTAAGTAGCTCTGAAATTTCTACAGATGTAGTACCTACAAGAACAGGCCTTCCTTCATTTTGTAACCTGACTATCTCTTCAGATACAGCATTGAACTTTTCTCGTACGGTTTTATAAACAAGGTCTTCACGGTCATCGCGAGCAATAGGTTTGTTAGTTGGAATAACTACCACATCAAGTTTGTAGATCTCCCATAGTTCACCAGCTTCAGTTTCTGCCGTACCAGTCATACCACTTAATTTGTGATACATTCTGAAAAAGTTTTGCAATGTAATTGTAGCAAATGTTTGAGTAGCTGCTTCAACTTTAACGTTCTCTTTAGCTTCAATAGCTTGATGTAAACCATCAGAATACCTTCGACCGTCCATGACACGACCTGTTTGTTCATCAACTATCTTGACCTTTCCATCTTGAATAATGTATTCAACATCTTTCTCAAACATTGCATAGGCCTTTAATAGTTGATTAATACTATGCACACGTTCAGATTTTACGGAGAAATCTCTCATGATTTCATCCTTTTTCTGTTGTTTTTCGTTTTCAGGTATTGATGATTTTTCTAGTTCAGCAATAGAACTACCCACATCAGGAAGAACAAAAAAGTCTTTATCCCCGCTATTTTCAGAAATCAAATCAATTCCTTTATCTGTAAGTTCAACTTGGTTGTTTTTTTCGTCGATTGTGAAATAAAGCTCCTCGTCAACAATGTGCATTTCTTTTTGTTGATCTTGCAAATAATAATTTTCGGCTTTAGTCAATATGGCTTTAATTCCTTGTTCTCCTAAAAATTTTATTAACGGTTTGTTTTTAGGAAATCCTCTAAAATTTCTGTACAAAAGAAGACCACCTTCTTTTTCATCGGATTTTCCTTCTTTTATGAGTTTTTTAGCATCGGATAGAGCTGTATTTAGATAACGTTTTTGAGCATCAACCACTTTTTGAATTTTAGGTTTCAACTCATTAAATTCATGAATATCTCCTTTTGGAGTTGGGCCACTAATAATTAAGGGCGTTCTAGCATCATCAATAAGAACAGAATCTACTTCATCTATCATTGCAAAATGATGTTTCTGTTGTACTTGTTCATCAGGACTATGAGCCATATTATCCCTCAAATAATCGAAACCAAATTCATTATTCGTACCGTATGTAATATCAGCTAAGTAAGCATCTTTTCTCTCTTCAGAGTGTGGCCTGTAATAATCCAAGCAATCTACTTTAAGACCATGAAATTGGAAGATAGGTGCATTCCATTCTGCATCTCGTCTAGCAAGGTAATCGTTCACCGTAATTATATGAACGCCTCTTTGACCTAAAGCATTCAGATAGGCAGGAAGTGTAGATACTAATGTTTTTCCTTCACCTGTTTGCATCTGCGCTATTTTACCTTGATGAAGAACTACACCACCAATTAATTGAACATCATAATGTATCATATTCCAAGAAACTTCTTGGCCTGCAGCTTCCCAGGTTGTATCGTATACAACTTCGTCATTTTTTATGTTAATATGGGGTTTGGTTGCAGCTAAATCACGATCATAATCAGTTGCTTTTGCCGTAATTTTATCATTTTCTGTAAATCTTCTTGCAGTTTCTTTGACTACTGCAAAGGCCTCAGGCAAAATTTCGTTTAAAATATCTTCAAGTTTTTCATCTCTTTCTTTTTCTAAAATATCAATTTGATCGTATGCGTCTTCTCTACGATCAATTTCATGAGCAGCAGATTTTTCTATCTCAGACTTTAAGTCAGCTATTTGTTGATCAATATCTGACAAATAGTCGTTCACTTTATGCTTGAAAGATGTAGTTTTAGATCGCAGTTCATCATTACTAAGGTTTTCTAACTTGATAAATTCAGAATTAATTTTTCCAACAAAAGGCTCTAGTCCCTTAACATCTTTATCAGCTTTGTTACCAAATAGTTTTTGTATTCCGTTTACTAAAGAATTAATCATTTTGATATTTTTATTAGTTGTTGTCTAAAATTATGCCATCTAATTTTTTTCAAATTCTAAATTTTATAAATACTTGAATCAAATGTGCATATATTTAGCGTAAATCTTTGACTTCAAAAGTAACCATATTTATCTTTGAACTTAATTAAACATCATGCGTATTTTAATACTAGGCTCGGGAGCAAGAGAACATGCTATTGCATGGAAACTAAAAGAGGAAATAGGTAGTAATAACATTTTTACAGCTCCTGGAAATGCGGGTACTCAATTATGTGGAACTAATGCCGACATTAGCGTTTCTGATTTTGAAGCATTATCATCATTTTGCTTAGAAAATAAAATAGACACTATTTTACCGGGTTCTGAAGAAGCTATAGCTAATGGTGTGAGAGATTACTTTGAGAGCAATGAAGATACAAAACATATTTATGTTTTCTCACCTAATAAATATGCAGGTCAACTTGAAAGTAGTAAAGCTTTTGCTAAAGAATTTATGCAGAAATCATCTATTCCAACTGCAGCTTATAAAAGTTTTACGCTTGAACAATTAGAAGAGGGTTATTTATTTTTAGATACTCTTAAACCACCATACGTTTTGAAGGCAGACGGTTTGGCTGCAGGTAAAGGGGTCTTGATTATAGATGATATAGAAGAAGCAAAGAGGTCTCTTGAAGATATGTTGGTCAATCAAAAATTTGGAACTGCATCTCAAAAGGTTGTAATTGAAGAGTTTTTAGATGGAATTGAGTTCAGTGTATTTGCCCTAACCGATGGAGAAAATTATGTCATGTTTCCAGAGGCTAAAGATTACAAGAGGATAGGGGAAGGAGATAAAGGCTTGAATACAGGAGGTATGGGAGCAGTTTCGCCTGTTCCTTTTTACTCGTCAAGTGTTCATGAAAAGACAATGAGTCAAATTGTAATCCCCACAATTAAAGGCCTTAAATCCGAAAATTTAAATTTTAGAGGTTTTGTGTTTTTCGGTTTAATTCTAGTAAATGATAATCCGATGGTTATCGAGTATAATGTCCGTCTTGGAGATCCAGAGACTGAAGTAATTATTCCTAGATTAAAGGAGTCATTATCTCAAATGATTTTAGATTCACAAAATGGAATACTTAAATCAAGAGATGCCATAAAAACAGATGAACATGCCACTACTGTGTTTGCAGTATCTGGTGGATATCCAGAGAAATATAATAAAGGTGAAATCATAAATATAGCCACAGATTGTGATACGTTGTTTCATGCTGGAACAAAACGCGTTAATAATGGTTTATATACCAACGGTGGACGTGTTTTGGCAGCTACTTCTTATGGTGACACTATGGAGAATGCGTTGGAATCTTCGTATGAGTTACTTACAAATATTAGTTTTAACAATATGGTTTACCGAAAAGATATAGGACAAGATTTAAGAGATTATTAAACATGGAAGTATTAAGAAAAATAGCAAGTTACCTTTCTTTTAAGAAAGACACAGGAGAAGGGTCATTTATAAAATCAATGCATATCATAAATAAAATATCAATTATTACATTTTTGATCGCCATTATAATATTGATTATTAAAATTACGTAATGTAATATGGTATAGTATTTGTTAATTTAAATTATAAAAAAAGAATAATTATGATGATATTATTTATAGCCATTATGGCAATTAGTTGGTTTGTTCAAAATCGACTAAAAAGTAAGTTTAGAAAGTACTCGCAAACCCCCATATCAAGTAATCTAAGTGGGAGAGAGATAGCGGAGAAAATGTTATCTGACAATGGAATATATGATGTCAAGGTAATTTCTGTTAATGGTCAACTAACTGATCATTATAATCCAGTGAAAAAAACTGTCAATCTTAGTGAGGGTGTATATAATCAAAGAAATGCTGCAGCAGCGGCTGTTGCTGCACACGAGTGTGGACACGCAGTTCAACATGCTAGAGCTTATTCTTGGTTAACCCTTAGAAGTAAATTGGTACCGATTGTTAGTGTGAGTTCTCGTTGGATGCAATGGGTTATTCTAGGTGGGTTTGCATTACTGGCAATGAAAGGTATTCCAGAAGTATTGTATTTAGGCATTTTCTTATTCGCTTTAACTACTCTTTTTAGTTTTATAACCTTACCAGTTGAATTTGATGCAAGTAATCGAGCATTAGCTTGGATAGAAGATAATAATATGGCAAGTTCTGCTGAAATAAATGATAGTAGAGATGCACTACGATGGGCTGCTATGACTTACGTGGTTGCTGCATTAGGTTCACTTGCTACTCTACTATATTATCTTTCACTTGTTATGGGAAGAGACTAATTTTAATGTTTGATAAAAAAAATAAGCGAGAATTACTGATAATCCCAATCATATTGATTGGGATTTTTTCTTTTGCTCAATCTATTCATCTCCCGATGATTAAAGAAGTTGAGGATGATTTTTTCACAAAATCACAAAGTATATTACCTGTTTATAAATATGAAAGTAATTTGATTGAGCCATACTCTAAATTTGGTCTTAAGCCAGATCCCTCTCAATCGTTTTATTCAATAGTTAAGTTACCTGAAATGAATAATTGTCGAGATACAGGTTACACTTATATATATTTTTCGGGTTCAGATAACGATATCAGACAAGGTTATATACTAGCTTTGATCGGTAACTACAAACGCTCTAGTAAGACAATATACTTTTACATTGATCGAAATAATGACTTAGATTTTTCAAATGATGGCTTGCCTGATAGCCTTGTTACATCACAAAATGATTTTAAAATAAATCTAAAAAACTTGAGTGCTAAAAATGCCAATTATTCTTTTAAGCTTACACGTTTTAAATATGGTGAAAATGTTCGTTACAAAAACTTATTGACTCAGCATTACAAGGCACACAGTGGACAGAAAAAATTTACAAATATCAATTATTGTTTCCGTGAACAAAGGTATAATTCGACAATAAGCCACTTTAATAACGGTACAGATTCCTTTACCGTGGGAATTAAGGATATAAATGTGAATGGAATCTATAATGACGGATGTGTAGACAAGTTGTATGTTGGTGCGTATAATTCTCAAATTAACTCTGATAAGCTTTTTATAATTAAACCTGAAATTGAAGATAATACATTCGAGTGGGGTGGGAAAAGTTATAGGATTATGAATATTCACAGTAACGGAGATTATTTAGAGATTATTGAAGATAATAGAATAGCCCAAACTCAAAAACTAAAAATTGGTCGAAAAACACCAAAGTTTTCGTATCTAAATATTTTTAATATTGAGCACAATTTAAAGGAATACAGGAAACAAAAAGTATATCTATTTTTTTGGGACAAACAGTCTTTATCAAAAGAAGACACCCTATACTTATCTAAACTCAATAAAGATTTCAATGACCAGCTCAAACTAATCACTCTTAACCATGGCGACAAACCCAAACAGGTTAGAATCAAATTTTATTATGATCAAATTAAATGGCCAGTAGGTTATAGTAATTCAGAAATTGCCGAAAAATATTTTCTTGAAAATGTATCAAGAGGTTATTACCTTGATAAAAAACGCAGATTGATTAATGATCAAATTTCACCTAAAGAAATGTATGAGCTAATGATTAATCAACTAGATTCGTAACATGAATTTTAGCATAATTATAGCTGTTATAGCTATTTTATTTATTTTCATAGTCTTATGGTTCGTAACCAAATTATTGACTAAAGTTTTTATGATTATATTCATTTTAGCTTTGGGTATAGGCTATTTATATGTTAATCAAATTGGACCTTTTAACCATGAAAAACTAACGGTTAACTCACTAAATAAAGCTTTCTGTAACGACAGTGTAGATGTTGATATCTGTGACTGTATCGTTAAAAATATCCAAGTTCATGCCGATAGTCTTAGTCAATTAGATCCTGATGATAAATATGTTGTACAGAAAAGTTTGATAAATAACTACGGTAAATCCATGGAGTGCTTGAAACTCAGAAATGCAGAAAAAAAATACAAAAGATTTCTAGTTGAACTATCTGGGTATGATTTAACTATACCAGACTCTTTACAATACAAGGCACAAAAAGTAGGAGAGAAAATTATAGATAAGTTTAAATAGTTTAATTTAATGAAATTAAGCTAGTCCAAGAGCATGTTTAAGATCTGTTACTTGACTTTCCCAAAGTAAATTCATCTCTTCAACTTCGTCTTCATCAACAAAATCTGTAATCAATAACCCAATATCTCCTGTTAATTCATCCTTTGTAACCTCAAATTGAAAATATTCATCTGAAGGATTATCCAAAAGCTTAAATTTTATCAATTTTCCATTTACTTTTTTAACAAGTTCAGCCTTATTTTCTGATCCATCCCAAAAAAAACTGTATTGTTTACTACCTTTTATATTCACATCATCACAAAACCATTCTACCAAACCGGATGGTGTAGAAAGATATTGATATAAGATAGTGGGAGATGATTTTATGACAAATTCTAGCTCTAATTTTACTCTTTCCACGATAAATGTTTTTTTGTTATTCAAATAAACGATTTTTTGCAAAATAAACAAGCTAAGACTTTTATTTTTGAAGTAGTTGTTACAATTAATAAAAAACTATCGATCGTATTTTTTAATATCATTTTCGTTGATTGTGTTTGGTCTCATTGCGTTAATTTTATTTAATAAAGGGACTACTGTTTTATTGTTCGATAACTATCATAATTTGTTTTTAGATATATTATTTAAAACCATAACCACCTTTGGAGAATTTATTGGTTTTTGTATTTCATTTCTTCTATTGGTATTTGGTTCTAAAAAATCCAATAAGAAATTTATCTTCACTCTTATGATTAGTACTCTTTTGTCATTATTAGTTTCACAAACATGTAAACATTTATTATTTAGTTCAGAGCATAGACCATCTTATTTCTACAATGATTTAGAATTAGTTGATGGAGTTAATCAGCATAAAAACAACTCGTTTCCGAGTGGACACACGACTGCAGCATTCACTTTTGTGACTATACTAGCTTTTAGTACTAGCAAGAAATGGGTTCATTACCTCCTCCCAATTTTTGCATCATTAGTAGGAGCATCTCGAATTTATTTAGGCCAACATTTTCTAATTGATGTTGTTGTTGGAGCTATTTTGGGAATTTTTATAGCCATGTTTTCTTTTTATTTTTTCGATAGGTTTTGGTTGAACAGGAATAAAGATGAAATTTCATTTGGATAAGCATAAACACATATTGCTGTTTTCAATAGCTTATTTGTTATTATTCATTCCATTTATTGGTCATGTCCATTTATTTGATTGGGATGAAATAAATTTTGCTGAGGCAGCCAGAGAAATGATTCTAACGGGTGACTGGCTGAATGTTCAAATCAATTTTGAACCATTTTGGGAGAAACCTCCACTATTCATATGGATTCAGGCTTTTTCTATGTCAATTTTTGGAATCAATGAATTTGCAGCGAGATTTCCAAACGTGCTCATAGGCCTAGTAACTGTATTAACAATATATTTTAGCGTAAAAAAGAGATATGGCCATAATGCTTCTATTTATTCTGTTCTTTTTTATGCAGGCTCATTTACACCTCATTTCTATTTTAAAACTGGAATTATTGATCCTCTTTTTAATCTCTTTATATTTATAAGTATCATTAACTTGGTATCAGGAATAGAAAATCGAAGATTAATGAATTTTTTCCTTGCTGGTCTATCGCTTGGTTTTGCTGTCATAACCAAAGGACCTGTATCTATACTTCTGGTTGGGCTTACAGGATTGGTGTATCAGATTGTATATAAAAATAATTTTTATTCATTCAAAGAATTATTAATTATCCTATTGGGGTTATTGATTTTACCAATGGGTTATTTTGGTATGCAATTTACTGTTCACGGCTGGTGGTTTTTAAATGAGTTTTTAATCTATCAAATTGATCTATTTAGATACCCAATTGCGTCGCATGGACAGCCATTTTATTATCATTTTATAGTTCTATTAATAGGATGCTTCCCCGTTTTTGTTAACAGCTTTTCAGGATTATTTTCTAAAATAAATTTCAGTGGTGATCGTAATCTAGTCCGATTTATGACTATTATGTTTTGGGTAGTTTTAATCGTATTCTCTTCAGTTACAACTAAAATTGTGCATTATAGTAGTATGTGTTATATCCCATTATCAATTATTGGTGGTATATGGCTTTCTAAAAATGATCGTATGGGGACGAAAACTCGATTATTGTTTGTTGCAATAAGTATTTTATGGATGCTTGTCTATTCCATTCTTAGTATCCCGGCAATCAGCTCAAGTTTTTTAAATGATATAGTTTCGACTATAGAAATTCGAGATAAAAATGTTGTTAGTATTTTAGCTACTGATGTTTCATGGAGTCTATTACCTCTTATAACAACAATTATATTTATTATTATATCAATAGTTCTAGCAGTTAAAAATTCTAGAAGATTCATCACTCTATATCTTATAATAAATACGGTAGTCATATCTGTTTTTATATCCAGTGTAGTTCCCTCAATAGAGAAAATGATTCAAGGAGATTGGATTGGGCAACTAAAAACATACAAAGACAAACCTTATACTCATTTTACGTATGGTTTCAAAAGCTATGCACATTTTTTCTATACTAGTCAAACTGAAATAAAAGAGGTTAAAGAAATTAAAACAACCTTACTTAAAAAAAATGGATACAAATCAATTTATGATCTCGATCAGCACGAAAAGAAAGCGTTTTCGAAACAATTAAGAGATTACATATTGTATCAAACAAATCTTCCAGTAACAGTTTCAGCAAAAAAAACAAGATTTGAAGATGTTGAAGAAAATTTTCCCAATCTAATTAAAGTTTTTGATGGGAATGGATATGGTGTGTGGGAAAGGGCTAAATGATTTGATAAACTACAACTTTGTAATTATTGTCATCTTCAAATTCTCTGAGCTTCTTTACACTGTATTTATCCTCAATTAATTCTTCACTCACTTGATTATCTGTTGGAGCAAAATAGGAATCCCAAATGATTAATGTTTCTTTTTTGAATTGAAAATTAGTATCATAAAACAATTTCATTTCAATTATTTCATTTTTATTGTCAATTATTTTTTCTGATAACAGTGATAAATAATAAGCATTAGTTAGAATCGGTTTTTTATTTAATTTTTGATCGATCAACCACCTATTGGTTTGTTGAAGTAGTAGTTGTTTACTATCCATCTTAATGTCATTTTCCCAAGATATTGCCATTGGATTTTTTGTAAATGGAAAAATAATGATGAAAGTTATCATAGTGTAACGAACTATTTTATAACTAATGATACCCAGTAAACGCTCAAGCCAAAGTAAGCCTCTGAAAGCAATTATACTCACCAATGGGATTATTACAATTAATACGCGTGTTAACCCAAAACTATGGAATAAACCAAATTTCCAAAAAAAACTGTGAGCTGTAATATAGCCAATGGTTATTCCATAAATCAAGAAGAAATCTTTAGTTAAAATATATTTTTTAATATTTAAAATAAAATGTAATAGCCCTAAACCAAATAAAATAAATACAGGTAGACCCACAACATAGGGAAGCTGTTCAATGAAATGGCTAAGACTGCCATGCCCATATTTTGCCTCAACTCCTGAGTATGGGTTTTGGTTAAACATCCAGAAAAAATCATGGTAGTATAAAAGACCAATTAGCCCATAAAATATTGTGCCTAGGGTAATAAATGGAATGAACTTCAACTTCTTTTTTAGAAGAGCGTAGATTATAAATATGATGATTATTATATATCCTTCTGAGCGAATAAAAAGGAGAAAAGACAATAAAGTAAATGATAAAACTGATTTGTCTTTTAATTCTAACCAAATAACACATGTTAGAAATAATGTAAATAACGGTTCTGTAAGACCAGAAGATTGTACCAAAAAGAATGATTGACTAAAGAAACAAATGAACACACCATACCAGCCATTAATATCATAGTGGTCAACGATTTTTTTACATCCATATGCACTTCCTAAGATGCAAATCATATTGAATACTTTCATTCCAATCCATCCAACTTTAGCAAAAGGAAAAGCAAAAAGAATGAAGATTGGTTTTGCCCACATATCCAAAAAATAATGGGGA
>JADHMR010000061.1 GCA_016779945.1 Bacteroidia bacterium
AAACTAAACTGAAGCATAGACTTATACTTGTCAGAGTAATCAACAGTTAGTTTTGATTCCAAGGCTTGTTTGATATAATCAAGATCTGAGAGTTTACCACATACCAAATTGTTAGATCTATGTGATAATAAAACACCCCCATTTAATAGGTAGCTGTAGATCTCAGCTGCTAGGACTTTAGCAATAGATAATCTTTGGTCAATAGGATAAGAGTTGGGGTCTGTGGTTGAGTTGATTCTCTTCCCGTTATAAAGCCTGTATCTCTTCTTATTAATGTAGAAGGATACAAATACTTTGTTTAAAGAATCAGTGTGAACTTTAGGAAATTGTAATTTCATTAGGCAGTGCTTAGACAGTTAAACTTATTTTAATGTGTAAAACACTGGTATTCAATAGCTCAGCTGGTTAGAGCGGTTGACTGTTAATCAATAGGTCCCTGGTTCGAGTCCAGGTGAGGGCGCAAAAAGGCTCACATTTGTGGGCCTTTTTTATTATCCCGAGGGTTCAATTACATAACTTTGCTTATCCTATATTAAAATATTTCCTTTGTAAGCTCGTTCAAACACCACATGCAATCGTTGCTCAAATATTCGCTTTTTATTTTTGGATTGTATGCAACAATCTCCTCCTGCAAAAAAGACGAATTAAATACCAATACAAATAGTCAGATTACCATTAATCGAGACACACTCTGGTTTGATACCGTATTCACCAACATAAATTCAACTGCCCCAAAATCTGTTAATAAGCAAATACTGGTTTACAACCCGTATGACCAACGCATTAAAACTTCAATTCGATTAGGTGGTGGTAGTAATTCTCATTTTAGACTGAATGTAGATGGTGAAGCCGGGAGTTCATTTTCAGATATTGAGCTATACCCCAATGATAGCATCTTCCTTTTTGTGGAAGTTCATCCCGATCCCAATAATAATAGTCCAGATTTTAATCCATTAATCATACGCGATTCCATTCTATTTAATACAAACGGAAATGAATCTAAAACAATGCTCATTGGATGGGGACAGGACGCTCATTATATTTTTAGAGATAGTATTGAAACAGATACCACCTGGTCTAATAATAAGCTCCCAATTGTCGTTTATGGATATTGTTATGTAAAACCCGGAGTTAATCTAACCATAGAAGAAGGTATGAATATCCATTTTGCACCCAGAAGTTGGCTATTTGTAGAGGGTAAAATAGATATCAAGGGTAAAGTAGATAATCCCGTATTAATGCAAGGAGACCGTTTGCAACCTTCATGGGAAGAAGAAAGTGGTCAATGGGGTGGAATTTGGATAAGTCACCCTAGTTATGATAACACAATTGAACACGCAATAATTAAAAATGGCACAGTAGGAGTTTATTGTGATTCTGTACCTGGTGATGAGAATAAAAGAAATGTAACCATAAACAAAACGATGATTAGAAACATGAGTTTTGACGGTATTAGTGGAAAAGGAAGTACAATTCACGTTCAAAATAGTGTAAGTACAAACTGTGGAAGGTTCACATTTTTGGCTGCCAATGGAGGGAACTACACCCTATTGCATAATACGTTTTATACTGGACGAAGAGACTTCTCAAGACGGGAACCCACATTTGCCTATTTGAATAGAAGAAGAGATGAATTTGGTTCAATTTTAGAGACTTATGACATTCAATTTTATTTTGTCAATAACATTATTGATGGTGTTTTATCCGAAACTGAAATTGGGGAAGATATTGACTATTCTAGAGTAATAACGCCCTCTGTTGTAGATTACAATTTGATTAAAACGAATAAAGCAATATACACTGGCAGTGGTTCTAGCAACATTATTAACGCATCTGCTAAATTTAAAGATTCCTATAATTTTAACTTTGATTTGGATACGCTTTCTGCAGCCAAAGACATGGCATTTCCTTTAAATCCATCAATAGATAATGATTTTTTAAATAGAGCTAGAATAGGAAATGCAGATTTAGGTGCCTATGAAAGTCAGTTCTAGCCGAACCCTGAAACATTAAAAAGGTTATCAATTAAACTTTCCCAAGTAAACTTATTTCGTTCTGATTTTATATTTTCTGAAAATTCAGAATCTCTATTATTCTCATAAAAATCAAAAATACAATCAGATATCTCCTTTGTATCTTGGGAAGTAACATAGCCCACTTTTTGGTGTGGGACAAGCTCGGATAGTCCTCCTACGTCTGTGACTAGCATAGGTCTATTATAAAAATATGCAATTTGAGTTACCCCACTTTGTGTTGCTGTCTTGTAGGTTTGAGCTACTAGGTCTGCAGCACTAAAATAAAGACTAACTTCTGAATCTTCTATGTAATGATTTGCAAGAACAACGGAATCTTTCAGACCAAGATCATCAATTAGTTTTAGATAGATTTGAGGATTATCATAATATTCCCCAGCAATGATCAATTTCAAATTTTTATTGCTGAGTCTATGATCAGAAAAAGCTTCGAGTAGTGTATCTAATCCCTTGTATTTGCGGATAAAACCAAAAAACAAAACATAATTAGTTTTTGTATCTAAGCCTAACTTTTCCTTGGCCTTAACTTTATCTATTTGCTCCCCAAAATTTTCATACATCGGGTGCGGATTAAAAATGGCAGGTTTTGATATATTGAATAACTTCAAATCTTTGAGAACAGACTTGCTCATGGTCAAAAAAGCATCGCACGATTTCAGAAAATAAGCTGTAAGTAAACGATCGCCTAACCTTTTTTCGTGTGGGACAATATTATCTGTAATAGCAACTATCTTAGAATGTTTATTCCTTCTTATCATTCTTGCAAGCGTCCCTAAAGACGGTCCCATGAATGGCATCCAAAATCTAAAAATCACTAAGTCAGGTTGTTCATTTTTTATCTTTCTTCCAAGAAGAATCCAATTCAGAGGGTTTATCGAATTCAAACTTACCTCTATATCTAAATTTTCTGGCGGCAAAGCATTGGATAGCTGAGTTTTACCTGGAAATAAAAATTTGGGATATTGAAGACTAAAAGTGACTATTTTTACTTGATGACCCTGCTTTTGTAGTTTTAAAGCAAGCAGTTCATTGTATGATGATAACCCACCCCTTAATGGATAAGCTGGACCAATTATGGTGATTTGCTTATTCAAAGCCTAATCGTTCTGATATTTCGTAGTTATTACGATTAGGTGCATTTCTGCTCAACATTTCTGCTAAAAATCCACCCATAAATAGTTGAGTTCCAACTATAAGCATAACCAAAGCTATGTAGAACAATGGGTTATCTGTAACCAACGATTGACGTAATCCAGAGTTTATAGCAACGAGCTTATCGATAAGCACATACGCAGTAAGAAAAAAGCCCACTAAAAAGGCTAAAGCACCCCAAAGACCAAACAAATGCATCGGTCTTTTTCCAAACTTTGACACGAACATAATACTCAATAAATCTAAAGGTCCTCGAATGAACCTACTCAGTCCAAACTTGGTTTCACCATATTTTCTAGACTGATGGATTACTACTTTTTCACCTATGCGTTTGTATCCTGCTCGGTGTGCCATTACAGGTATGTAACGATGCATTTCGCCATATACCTCTATACTTTTAACGACTTCGTTCCTGTATGCTTTCAGGCCACAATTAAAATCGTGGAGATAAATTCCACTCATTTTACGAGTAGCCCAATTATAAAGTTTTGTTGGTATTGTTTTGGTAATTGGATCAAATCTCTTTTTTTTCCAACCACTGATAAGATCATAGTTTTCATCCCAAAGCATGGCATGCAATGCAGGTAGCTCGTCTGGGCTGTCTTGAAGATCTGCATCCATTGTAAAAACGCTATCTCCTTGAGCAAGAGCAAATCCCTCATTCAATGCAGCAGATTTCCCATAATTTCTTCTAAATTTAAGTCCTTTTACCTCTGGGTGTCTTGACTTTAAGTTATGTATAATACTCCAAGATTCGTCGGTTGAACCATCATCAATAAATATAATTTCGTATGACAACTTATCTGCATCCAAAACACGCTTTATCCAAGCATGAAGCTCTGGAAGAGACTCTGCTTCATTAAGTAAAGGTATGACTATAGATATGTTCAAACTAGATAAGTTCTTCTTCGGTCTTTTTATCTTTTTGAACCGCTCCAATGATTAATGCAATGATTAAATACCACACTAAGCCTTTACCTGTATTGATAATAGCTCCTAAAGCACCTTTAGGCTGATCTGCGTATGACTCAGTTGCTTTTGCAATTGATTCGTCAATATCTTCTTGAGATAACCCTGAATCTGATAAAAAAGTTTCTGTTGTATTCATGGATTCCTCAAACAAGGACTGCTCCCAAGTAGGGTCTATTAATGTTATTAAAATGATATTAAATACTAAGACAATTAATGCTGAGACAATACCTGTAAAAAAAGCCGCATTAAATGCATTACCAAATGTGTAAGGTGTGAAATTAGCTTTCGTATTTCTTGCTCCTAAAATCATAAATACAATTGGAAGAGCCAATAAATTCACAATAAGCATCGTTAATATCCCTGTTGGTTTAGCAAAAAACAAAGGATCAAAAGCATAAATCACAAGAAAAACTATGATTGAGATAATTCCCATTCTAATACCTTGATCAATTGCTGGTTTATATAAATTTATCATAATAATTATTAATACAATTTTACGCAGTTATTGTTAAATACTCCTACAACCTTTCCTTTTTGTTCTTTTTCCCACTCGTGTGTGTTTGTGGATTTAGAAGTATTATTTGATTGGTTGAGTTGCCAAATGCTGTTGGAATCAAAAATGGTTAAATTCGCTTCTAGACCTTCTTCAACCTTAGCTAATGACTGATTAAGAGCTGTACTAGGTCTTTCTGTAAGACAAGATATGAATATGTCAATGGGTATATCCTTGGATAAATATTTAGTATACCAGCTCAATACAAATTGTTGACATAAAACGCCTGTTTCAGCGTAATCAAATTCAACCGCTTTAGACTCTATGTTTTGAGGACTGTGATTACTAGATATTGCATCAATTGTTCCATCAAGAATTCCTTGGACCAATGCGATTCTATCAGATTCTGAACGAAGTGGTGGATATACTTTGAAGTTTTCATCAAACTCCAGTAATTCTTCATCAGTAAAACATAAGTTTAAGATGGATACGTCACACGTTACTTGTTGTCCAGCATCTTTAGCCTTGCGGACAATTTCGACAGATTCTGCAGTAGAAATGCAACTAAAATGAATTTTAGCATTACAATATTTTGCAACTTCAAGCTGTTCATTTAAACTAATATACTCAGATATTGAAGGCGACATTTTTAACCCCGTATTAACCATCATACTACTCTCATGCACTGCTCCTCCATGTTCCAGTGATTTATCCGAAGGATGAGATATTATAATTCCATCAAAAGGTTTAGTGTATAGCAGTGCTTTCTTCAGAAGTCCGTTGGAAACTTCCTCGTCACCATTTGTGAATGCAACAGCACCAGACTCATGCATATCATACATCTCTGCAAGATTATTTTTACTTGAGGGATCCTCAATAACACCGGTTGGCATTATGTTTACCAAATGATCTTTGGATGAGTTAATCAAATAGGAAATTGAAGATTTATCTGAAATACTTGGTTTGGTATTTGGAAGTGTTAATATGGAAGTAAATCCTCCAAAGGCAGCTGTATCAAGAAGATTATGTATTGTATCTTTATGCTCATATCCCGGGTCGGTTAACCCAGCCCTCATATCTATCCACCCTGAACTTACATGTAAATGATCTCCTTTAATCTCAGTTGCTTCACTTGCCAGTATCTTTTTGGCTATCTTTTTTATTTTACCCTTCTCAATTAGAATATCAACTTTTGAATTATGAAGTGAGTTTTCTTTTTGAATGAGGGTTGCTTGACGTATGATGTAGGGCATGGACACTTTAAGCTATGATTTTAAAAATCTTAACAAAAGTATCTCTATCAATAGAAATATCAAACATAGTAAAATAAAGACTTTCCACAACTGACTTCCTTTTTGTATGTCTTTTGTAGATTTTAAAACAGATAACAGACTATTTTCATTCATTGCAAACTGTGCATCTGCAAAAATATTTTTTAAACTTTCATCATCAAGGTAGTTTTGATGAGACTCCTTTCTAGAGTAATTCAACGCTAATTTTGCAGTTGCTATATTTTCGGAATTAATAACGGAATAAATCCCCGATTCGGATAACTCATCATTCAACCAAATCCTGCTACCAGAGCTGTGCTTATATGACTCTGTAACAATGTCCAAATCTCCTTTTTTCAAATGAATTATTCCCGAAATATCGGGTAAATATATTGGGTTTAACGAATTAATCTCTGATGCAATTGTTTGTGTATTTCTCCTGCTAAAAGCTATCTTTAGTTGTGTGATAACAAATAACTCACTTGCAACGTAATTGAGGTTTGAATCAAAGGGCACCGTAAATTGAAATACAGACCCAGAACCAATATCAGTCTTAGATAAAATTTCACTCCCATCTTTTAAGTACAATACTTTATCCGATTTTGGACCCGAATTTAAGCCATAACAGGACTGGATTTGAGGCAAAAATAGATTTGAAGGTATCCTTTTATAAGCTCCCTTATAAAAAGAACCTTGAATACTCAAAGGAGATATACTGATTTGTTTATTAGCTAATGATTGGTAGTTGGCAACTCCTAACTCATTGAATAAAGGTGTGAGCATACTACTTTTTTCATTTGGGATAACCGACAATATTCCGCCATCAAAAACAAATTTTTTCAGTTGATTAGACAATCCAGAACTGATTTTAGGCAATTGATTTAGAATGATGTAATCAAATGAACTTAAACTAGAATAATCCAATTGCTCCTCAGTAGAATGTGTAAAATCAAATATTGAATCTTTACTAAATATCTTTAAAAATTCATCTGACTGCTTTCCTAATTCAAGGACCTTAATTGATGGATTAATTAATACTGAAAAATAATACGTGTTATCAAAAACAATGGGTATATCTGTAATACTCAATTCCCCACCAATCCAGCCAGATTGTTTATTAACAAAACTTATTGGGATATCCTTATAAGATCCAGCGGGT
The DNA here is from genome assembly GCA_016779945.1 of Bacteroidia bacterium. Taxonomy (GTDB): domain Bacteria; phylum Bacteroidota; class Bacteroidia; order NS11-12g; family UBA9320; genus UBA9320. Next base: position 7,081 of record JADHMR010000061.1, read on the forward strand.
ATATTGATACTTTTTGCTAAACGCTGGGTGCCGTCTATTTGTAGTGACAATTTGGATGATACAGCATTATTTTGCCCATAATTATGAATCCTAGCCATTATTTCGATAGGTTCTTGCGACTGAATAGTTGGCTTCACCAACCAAACCGAATCAATAACTAAGTTATTCTCTAAATTGGGAAATTCCGGGCATGCATAAATGTGATAACTACTATCCAAAGTAAAATCATAAATGCTTTCTTGTACCTGAAAATCACTAATTAGGAATGAAAAGTTCTGACCGTATGAATCAGATTTGTACTTTGATTGTATCTTTTTTACAGCCCCAAAAAAATCGTTGGGTTTCTGATGGATATCCAATTCATCTATCAACCTTAATGCATTTGCCGTAGAATAAATTTTGTTGCTAGAAGAATTCAAACTGTTATCAATAATCTGAATTTCAGCATTTTCTGGCAGATTTTTTATAATTTGACGAGCCTTGTTCTTCGCATTCTCAAATAATTGACCATTCTCCCCTTCGGCGAGCATACTTTGAGAGTTATCGATGTAAATACTAACTAATTTTCGGCTAAATACACTACTCTGACTCGGGAAATAAGGCAACGCAAATGCCAATATTAATGATGACAACGCTATTAATCTGGAAAATAAAATTAGCCATTTTTTTAGTTGTTTGGTTTTTCGGCTTTGAGTCTCAATTTCTTTGAGCATACTTACGTTGCTAAAAACAACTTTTTTGTAACGCCTAAAATTAAAAAGGTGAATAATCAAAGGGATTACCAAAAGCAATAAAGCCCATAAAAATTGAGGAAATAAAAATTTCATTTAACCTATGCGAATTTAGCAACCCTGTTGAACAATCTCAGTACAAAAATGAATTGATTCAAAAATTACCGAATATTCATCTATTCATTACCCGCATTGATATTGTATGTTTGTAGTGCCAGTTTGAAACTTTCTATAATCATAGTCAATTACAATGTAAAGCACTTTCTCGAACAGTGTTTGAAATCTGTTTATCAAGCAATTCAAAATATTGAAGCAGAAGTATTTGTGGTAGACAACAACTCCATTGACGGTTCTCAAGATATGGTTAGTTCATCGTTTCCTGATGTAAAGCTGATTTGCAACACGATTAACACAGGATTTAGTACTGCAAATAATCAAGCCATAAAACTATCCAAAGGAGAATACATATTATTACTTAACCCCGATACGGTTGTGCCTGAAAATTGTTTTCAACCTCTCCTCGAATTTGCTGACCAAACTCCTGATCTAGGTGGATGCGGAATACCAATGTATGATGGTCAAGGTAATTATCTTCCCGAAAGTAAACGAGGCCTACCTACTCCGGAGGTTGCTTTTTACAAGATGATTGGATTGAACAAACTTTTTCCAAAATCCAAAAAATTTGGGAAATATCATCTTGGCTATTTAAATCCTAATCAAAACCACGAGGTGGAAGTGTTGGCTGGGGCTTTTATGCTAATCCGAAAAAAAGTTCTGGACGAAATTGGTTTACTCGACGAAACATTTTTTATGTATGGCGAAGACATTGATTTAAGCTACCGTATTACTAAAGCTGGCTGGAAAAACTATTACTTTTCGGCCTCAAGAATTATCCACTATAAAGGTGAGAGCACAAAGAAACTTAGCACTAACTATGTAAAAGTGTTCTATAAAGCTATGGTGATTTTTGCTGAAAAACACTATGCAGGTGGTAATCAAAAATTGTTTAAACTATTCATCAATATGGCCATTTATGGGCGTGCGAGCGTAAGTTTAGCAAGCAATTTGATTAAACGATTTTGGCTAGCAACGCTAGAATCAATCCTCATATTTAGTAGTTTATTTCTCTTGAAGGAATATTGGGAAGAGCACATTAAAGGAATTACTGCCTACCCAAAAGAAATGCTCACAATTCATCTTCCATATTATACGCTAGTTTGGATTTTAAGTATTGGTTTCAATGGGTCGTATAAAGCTCCATTTAATTTTAGCAAACTGACTCGGAGTATTCTTATTGGCACATTAGTGATTTTGATGATATATGGCCTTCTACCAAATCATCTTCACTTCAGTCGTGGGATTATACTTTTTGGAGCCCTTGTCGTCTCTGCAGTATTGTTTTCGTGGAGATCATTATACCATCTTTTAAAGCATAAAACGCTTGATTTCTCCAAACAATCAAATATCAAAAGCGTATTAATAGGAAGTGAAAAAAAATGGAGTGAATTAACCGAGATATTAAGTAGCTACCATAAGGGTTACCAACAAATAGGTTTCATATCAGATAAAAAAAGTGACTCTCCTAACTGGTTAGGAAATAGAAAGCAGCTCAAAGAAATTATTCATATTTATGGTGTTAATGAATTGATTTTTAGCAATGAAACGGTAAGTACAAAATATACCATTCAAATCATGAACGAATTGGGTCCAACCATTAATTATTTCACTATTCCGTCTGCAAGTAATTTCATCATTGGAAGCCAGTCAAAAAACTCCAACGGATTATATTTTGGTCAACAAATTGAATTAAACTTGACTAAAAGTGAATATCGATCTCAAAAACGATTTTTTGATATTCTGACATCGCTTGTGTTAATTATCACTTTCCCGCTAATGATTTTATTTGAGAATACTCGGAAAAAACTGACTCATTCGTTAGAAGTTTTATCTGGTAAGAAAACTTGGGTGGGATACTCAGCCAATAGTGGTGATCTTCCTGCCATTAAGCCTGGTATTTACTCAACAGACTATCAATTGGAAGATAAAAGCGATACATTCCAGAAAAATCTGGATCTACTTTATGCTAAAAATTACTCAATTTATACAGATCTAAGAATCTTTTTATCCAGCTAATATCTTTTTGACTAAGTCAGCGATTAGCTTTCCATCAGCTTTTCCTTTGAGTTTGCCATTAGCCATTCCAATAACTTTGCCCATATCTTTCATACTTGTTGCCCCTAATTGTGAAATAATCAATTTTACTTCATGCTCTACTTGATTAGAATCTAGTTGTGCAGGAAGAAATTTTTCGATGACTGACAATTCCTCTTCTTCTATCTTTGAAAGATCTGACCTTCCTTGTTCATTAAAGATTTGAATGGAGTCTTTACGTTGCTTTGCCATTTTAACAAGTACCTCCATCTCGTCCTTCTCAGTAACTTCTCCCCCACCTTCTTGGGTTTGCAATATCAATAACGATGCTTTAATTGCTCTTAAACCACGAAGCGTGCTTTGGTCTTTTGCCTTCATCGCTTGCTTCATCTGGTCATTAATCTGTTGTGACAAACTCATGGCACAAATTTAACGACAAAAAAGGAGGTATTAATTTTTTAAATTAAGATGAATCGAGAAATTAATCTACAAATGGTAATTTAACAACTCTAGCCTTTATTCTATTTTTTCGAATTTGGATATAGAATTCATCTCCAACTGAGGAATTTGAAGGTTTAACATATCCCATGCCAATTGCCTTGCCCAAAGTAGGACTTTGTGTTCCGCTTGTCACTTCACCAATACTATTTTCATTAGAATCATAAATCAGATAATGTTGTCTTGGGATTCCCTTTTCTACCATCTCAAAACCAACCAATTTTTTATCTGGACCATTTTCTTTTATGTTTTTATGGTAATCATCGTTATTAAATGGCTCACTAAATTTTGTGATCCAACCTAAACCAGCTTCAATTGGGGAAGTCTCATCGTTAATATCGTTTCCATAAAGGCAATATCCTTTCTCCAGCCTTAGCGTATCTCTTGCACCTAAACCACATGGCATAATATCAAATTCTTTTCCTGCATCCATAATTGAGTCCCATATCATTTCAGCTTCGTGATTCCATACATATAATTCAAAACCACCCGATCCTGTGTAGCCTGTATTACTAATTACCACGTCATCACTTCCAGCAAAACTACCTGCATCGAAATGATAAAATTTTATATCACTCAAATCAATCGAAGTTAATTTTTGCAATACATTCATCGCTTTTGGACCTTGCACAGCAATCAGTGAAATATCATCCGACATATCTTCTAACTCACAATCAAAACCTTTCAAAGCCTTTTGTTCCATGATCCAATCCCAATCTTTAGAAATATTACTTGCATTCACAACCAAAGTGTACTCCTCCTGACTCCAACGATATACGATTAAATCATCCACAATACCCCCTTGATTATTGGGCATGCAATTATATTGAGCCTGCATATCAACCATTTTTGTTATACTATTGGAGCAAATCCAAGATATCAGAGCTTCAGCATCTTTACCTTTAACCCCAAATTCCCCCATATGACTAACATCAAATACCCCTACACTATTTCTAACAGCGTGATGTTCTTGTGCTAATCCTGCATATTGGACAGGCATTTCATATCCAGCAAAAGGGACCATTTTGGCTCCTAAATTTGTATGTTTATTGTATAACTTGGTTCTTTTTAATGCGGAGATTTCTGATGACATGGTGCAAATTAAATTCAAGTTAATAATTTACCACTCACACCTGAGTAAAAAAAATTAGAGCAACGAGATAATGAGCGTTGATGATCGGCCCTCTTGGTTCAACTTTATGAGGGGCGAACAAGCTAAATTATGTTGGCTTCGAATTTCCATTTGTTTTTTGTAATCCAACAATTGGGATTTGCTCTTTTCACGAGAACACGAGATCGTAACTCGATTAACTTTATTTTCTAAAAAAGCAACCTCATAACGATAACCTTTTTGGCCCGCCCATATCAATTTTGATACAGAAATCTTACCACTCTTATAATCAGATGTTGGGATTGGTATAATTAAGTTCATAGGATTCCATTGCTTACAAACCTCATGTAAGGAGTCTGTATGCCACTTCTTTTGATAATGTACAATCGTGTTTTCACGCTGGGCAAATGAATTTTGATACCCAGAAACTAAAAAGATTAGAATAGTCAATCGCATAAAAAAATCCCTAGGAATACACCTAGGGATTTTGAATGTTATAAAATTTGTCTGTATTAAATTATTCACCCGTTACTACTGTTGAGTAAGTTGAGATAAAAAGACTTGATTCTACTTTTTGGTCTACAGTAGATATTTTGGTAATACCACCATTTTCTGCAGCTGATCGAATTGATGCATCGCCTCCATCTAAGATGAAACCAAATATCATTCGATAACAAGACTTACCTACTTTCTCTCCAGGATTATCTGTAACAAATAAAGGCCCACTTACACTGCAAGAAGCCAATGATAATACAAATAAAACTGCAATTAATGTTTGATGTATTTTTTTCATAATAGTTTTATTCTTCAGTTCCTGTTACAATAATTTTTACGGTTGAGATGATACCATAGTTTGATGATTCAACATCAACGGTAGCAACTTTATCAATATTTCCATTTCGAGCAGCCTCAATCACTCCAAAGTTGGGGTTTGTAGAATATAGAGCTTGCTCTAAATTGTTCCCTGCTGACGCACCAAATATGAGTGTTGTTCTAGATACTCCAACTCCTTCACCAATTTCATTGTTGGTAACTGCGTATGGTCTTACTAGTGTGCATGAAGATGCTAATAGTGTTCCTGAAATTAGGAACATTGCTGTAATTTTTTTCATAAGTTACTCTCCTGTTACTGTTAGTTCATACTTAGGGATGATTAAAAGTTGAGTCATTTTAAACTCTGCAATACCTACCCTTGAGATATCACCTTTTTTCTT
>JADHMR010000062.1 GCA_016779945.1 Bacteroidia bacterium
GAAACATCAAAACTAACTCTGTTGCCGCTAAAAATAGAAACTGAAACTACAGTAACATTATCCAATTGAACAAATGACCCTTCCCATTCTTCACCTGTAACAAAATTATTCGTACGCGAATTATCGTTCAAATTTCCTAAGTCAATTACTTGAGCTTGGGGTGCGGTAACAGAACCAATCACATTTACAGACGAATTATCAGAAGGGTAAATTTGAGTTTCACCTGAGAAATTACCCACTGTTCCTGTAACTTCAATAATCATTCCGGCAACTAGATTGTCTAGCTTGCTTACTGGCTGACTTTGACCTGATCCATCAGTATATACTCCATGAATTTGAATTCCTCTAAAATCACCCATCCCACTAGAAGAAGTATCTAGAATATGAACCCCTGGTCTGTAACCTCCATTAACTGATCCCGAAGCTACCTCCGTTAAATTACCGTCGTGCATAACGATCCCGACCGTTTTTACTTCTTGTCCATCGTAAGCACTCAAGTCCTTACAATCAGTCAAATCCGCTGGACTAATATATTGAATGTCCCTAACGGATAATGCTGTTTGCGCAAACGACATAGAGGTCATTAATAGACCAATAATTAAAATTGTAAGTTGTTTTTTCATTGTGTTATTTATTTAATAATTGCAAATTTTCCTTTATATAAATCTCCTGTGTCAAGGTCTTTAACTGTAAAAATGTATAACCCTCTAGCTATAATCTGGGTGTTTTCTGTAAGTAGATTCCACCCATGCTCACCTCCACTAAACACATTTTGATTAGGGTTGTCAGCTCCAAAAGTCTGATTCCATCGGATGTCATCTCCATTATAATCATCGTGATGAATAATTTGATCTAAAAAATCTCCCGCTAATGTGAATACATTAATTTCACAATGTTTGGGCAAGTTGGCAAAATACAATTTACGACTTTGCTCCTGAAAGCTACTTCTTCCCTCCCAACTAGCTCCAGCGTAATAGGGGTTCGGGTATACAAAGGGATGATTTTTTGTAATACTCTCATTAATCGGCTTTCCTGCAAATGCCCTGTAGTTATTTGATACAGGACTGGATTCTAAACTCTCCAGATTATTCTCTTCATTGCCTCTGTCAAATGCTGTAATCGATACCGCATATTGCCACCCATTTAACACCTTATCTATGGTATACTTATATTGATATTCTTTACCATCAATAATTACTGGCTCATTTAGTTTCACAGCAGCAAAACCTGTTTCATACCCATACCCATTATTAGGCAAATCGTATTCGGCAATTTTCACAAGGTCTCTTTGTAAATTTGGAACGTCAGTGACATCAAAGCCTAACTTTGTCATGTATATTCGATAGCCTTCAAAGTCCATTTCTTGGCTTATTGGATCAATGCTCATTTCAGAGTTATCCTGCCAAAATAGTTCTATTTTATTTTCTGAGGTAATGATTTTCGTATTGGGAATATCAGGAGGAGATGGCAAAACAAAACGAGTAAGCAGACCATCGCCATTATTATCCTCTCCATCATCTAAAACACCGTTAAAATTAACGTCTTCTCCGTTGTAGGCGGTTTGAGCCCAACTGGCATTTGATATGAAGGTACTTCGCTGTGTTGGGTTATTCTCTGAATTTGGATTACCGTCTTCTTTTTTTCTTGCGAAAATATAGGCATAGCTTACTTTGATGTGGTCGCCTGGCTCAAAATTTAAGAATGGCCCAACTGAAACAATATCCGAACGATTACCTATGCCATTGAGCTGCTCTTGATAGCTTTTTGAACCACAATTAGAGTTCGAACTATTATTTTGGTCCCAACATGGTTGGTCATTCAAGCCCTTTGTGAGTTTTTGATACCGAGTGATATCATTAGTTGGTTGGAAATAAACTGGATCTGATGTACTGTTAAATTGCCATGCATTGTAATGAGCTTTAAATCTGGCATTTGAAATTGGATGTTGAAATCCATTTTTATCTTCTGCTCCTAAAAACTTTTGCCCTACATAGCTATCCGTAAAACCTATATCTCCCGAATGATCATAACAATAAGCCATTTGTAAGCTATCCAAATATCCATTACCTCCTTTGTTATAAAATGCCGCACCACCACTCCCTGCCGGTGTAACATTAATATTTCTAACCACTGTATTTGCCCACAAACCAAAATAAGCACTGTCAATCGTATATCCTCCAACATTTTCAATGTCGAAATCAAGAATCACAAAAAAGTCACTAAAACCATAATTCCAATTAAACGAACGTGATTTGACCTTTACAAACAATGGATCTAGATGTCCACCAATCTGAATTTGAGTGCCCGGCACTTGAACATTTACATCTGAATACTCGCCAATAAAATCTTGATGAGATATAGCTTCAGGACTGTAATAGGGACTATTTCTTAACGAAGAAAGTTCTTTTAGCACAGCACCTTGTTCAGGATAAAACTCAAATCCTGCCGCACCAGTACTATATCCTTGAGGTGCATCTACTGCTGCTGTACTTACCCCAACCGTTGAGCCATTAATCAAACCACCAAACCAAATTCCACTTTCGAAGAGATGTTCAACTCCGCTTCCAGCTGGATACTCCCCAGAGGGATTGCCTGATCCATTCTTATAACCTCTAAATGCATTTCCGAAAGTCCCAGAATTTGTAACATTCAATCTTACATTAGATGAAGTCGTTGTTTTTTCATCAAAAGTTTGTCCTGCAATTTCGTAAGAAACAACAATAATGGTAAATATAGTAGCAAGATATTTCATCATCGCTTAAGATTTTTCAAATATACTGGATATAACGAACTCACTTTAGCTTAATTAATTAAAATTTTGACTTTGGTTTAGTCACAAATACCGACTTAATATAATTAGGCTCATACGATGTTAAATCTACAAAATCTCGTTTTGTCCATTTTAGCATTGCTTCATCCAACAAATCTTTGGCATACAATACTGATTCAGAGTGCTTTAATTCTTTTTTTACATCTAACTCATTGATAAATTTCATGGCCCCTGACCCAACAACTACAGCGTTACTTTTTTCAATTTTAAGCTCCGAATTTATTGTGATAAACTGCTCTTTGATGATGGGTTTAAGTTGTTGATTGTAAACACCTATGTATGCATCACTTCTTCGAGCATCTACCAATGCAATAGCTTGATCCACTGATGGATAATCATTCAGGGCTTTTTTGGCCAAACCTTTCAGCGTTGAAATTGCCATTAACGGAATACCCGCTCCAAGGCAAATTCCCTTTGCCAAACTACTCCCAATTCTTAATCCGGTATAAGATCCTGGACCATCACTTATCACCACTCCATCCAATTCATTTATGGACATCGTAGCATTATTCAATACCTCGTTAACAAAAGGAGCAAGATAAACTGAATGTGAATTTGGTTTATCAATATATTTTTCTTGGATAATGCTTTTCTCTTGTGATAAAGCCACTGAACAAATCTCATTGGAAGACTCTATAAGCAGTAGATTAGGCATTGATTTTTATTTTGGCGTAAGCCCAACTTTCATTGAAAGGTACCTCCCAACGTGTTCTGATATCGAGAAGAGTATTGACTGAATTATCAAAAAAAGTAGATGAATCTGAAATTTTTTGAGAATCATAAGCCGACTGTATATCAGCCATTCGAACAATTACAATTTCGCTATTTTCTTTAAAAACTAAATTTAGCCGATTGAACAAATCAATCTTTAATGTTTGGTCAATTTCTTGAAAAATAGCAGTAGATCGATCAATAGAACATCCACTTGCTGGCTCAAAATCTTCGTCTGCACCTAAAACTAAAATCTGATTATCAAAAATCTGAAAACTGGCCTTTAATTGCGATCCGTGAGCGGACCAATCCTTACAAAAAACATCAAACTTTTCGTTGATAAATTCCTTTTCGCTTTCATTCAATTTTCTATTTGAAGCAAAAATCCAAACTCTACCATTTCCAGTTAGACTGTCAAACATAATACAAAGGTATACTTAATCTTGTGTTATCTGTCAGCCAAAAATGTTAAATAAAATTTAACAAATAGTTACAAATGAATCACTTCATCATATGCAGCAGCACATGCTTCCATAATGGCTTCACTCATTGTAGGATGAGGGTGTACCGTCTTAATCATTTCATGACCAGTTGTTTCAAGCTTTCTAGCAGAAACCACTCCAGCAATCATCTCGGTCACGTTAGCACCAATCATGTGGCAACCTAAGAACTCCCCATATTTCGCATCAAATATGACCTTCACAAAACCTTCTTTTGATCCACTGGCACTTGCCTTACCACTAGCACTAAATGGAAATTTTCCAACCTTAATATCGTAACCTGCTTCTTTTGCTTTTGCTTCGGTATATCCTACCGATGCAATTTCTGGCCAAGTGTATGTGCACCCCGGTATATTGCCGTAATCCAACGGTGAAACATGCTGTCCACTGAATTTTTCTACACATATAATTCCTTCCGCACTTGCTACGTGGGCAAGAGCAGGACCATGAACGATATCTCCAATAGCATATACACCAGGTACATTTGTTTGATAATAATCATCAACTGCTATCTTGCCATTTTCTGTCTTAACACCCAAGCTCTCCAATCCCATATTTTCAAGATTTGTTTGTATTCCTACCGCTGATAGAACAACATCACATTTGATCGTTTCCTCACCTTTAGACGTTTTAACTTTTACTACACAACCGTTGCCTTTAGTATCAACCGATTCTACAGAGCTATTCGTCATAATAGTCATCCCTTTCTTTTTATACAGTTTTTCAAGTTCTTTCGATACATCTGCATCTTCATTGGGTACAATACTTGGCATAAATTCTACCACCGTAACTTCAGTACCCATAGCAGTATAAAAATATGCAAACTCCATTCCTATAGCACCACTTCCTACAACGACCATTTTTTTGGGTTGTTCTTTCAGAACCATAGCTTCATGATAACCTACTATTTTTTCGCCATCAATAGGAATATTTGGCAATTGACGCTCTCGTGCTCCAGTAGCTAAAATGATGTGTTTAGCACTATGTGTCTCTTTTTTTCCGTTATTGTCAACACTAACTTGACCTTTTGCAATCACTGTTCCGAAGCCTGTAAGAATTTCAATTTTATTTTTCTTCATCAAAAACTGAATTCCCTTGCTCATTCCTTCTGCAACTCCTCTGCTTCGCTTAATCACTTTTGTGAAATCATGCTTTGCATTATCCACAGAAATACCATAATCCTCGGCATGATTGATATACTCAAATACTTGAGCAGACTTGAGCAGAGCCTTTGTTGGGATACAACCCCAATTTAAACAAATACCACCAAGTTCAGCTTTTTCTACTACAGCAACTTTATGACCCAATTGGGACGCTCTAATTGCTGCTACATACCCCCCAGGACCACTACCAATTACTATTACATCAAAATTCATCTTTGTCTCAATTAATTTGAAGTGCAAAGAAAAGCAATATTTTGATATGCCTGCCTGCATTTTTCATAAGTTTAAAAGCAATTTTTTGTTTAACAATTAGCATACAAATTGCTAAAAAAGAAAGACATTTGTTCTACTTTCACCAAAATGAAACACCATGGGAAGAGCATTTGAATTTAGGAAAGCACGGAAAATGAAACGTTGGGGCAAAATGGCTGTAACATTTACCCGAATTGGTAAAGAAATTTCTATTGCCGTTAAAGAGGGTGGACCAGACCCTGAAAATAATTCCAGATTGAGAATGGCTATAAAAAATGCCAAATCTGAGAATATGCCTAAAGATCGTGTTGATGCTGCAATCAAAAAAGCCTCAGACAAAGACAGTAGTAATTATGAGGAAATTCTATATGAAGGTAAAGGACCCTTTGGACTTAGCCTGATGATCGAGACAGCCACAGATAACATTAATAGAACAGTTGCTAATATTCGTGCAATTTTTAACAGAAATAATGGAGAACTTGGCACCAGTGGATCTCAAGAATTTAATTTTGATCGAAAATGTATTTTTAAGATAAATCTTAAAGAAAATGACATCGAAGAGTTGGAGCTTGAATTAATTGATTTTGGTTTGGAAGAAATCGAACAGGTTGAGGATGAGACTCTTATTTATACTGCATTCACCGATTTTGGGAATATGCAAAAAGGCCTTGAAGAGCTTAACATTGAGATTGTTTCGGTAGATATCGAACGTATTCCACATCATACCATAACACTCAATGACGCTCAAAAAGATGAGGTAAACCTTCTTATCGAAAAACTAGAAGAAGATGAGGATGTTCAAAATGTATTTCATAACGCCATTTTATAATCCCATATCGTGAAAAAAATTTGCTTTTTTAACAGCTCTGACTTTTGGGGAGGAGGCGAAATGCTTCATCTTGAAAATGCAATTGAATTTCGAAATCGCGGGTTTCAAGTTGTAGTAGCTGCAAATCCCAATAGTGAACTTTGGAAACGAGCTCAAAAGAATGGATTTGATACCATGGCAGTAAGAATCAATAGCCTTTCTTTTCTGAATATTATCAAATTGATGAAACTGCAAAAACAGTTTAGTGTTCATAAAATTGACACGCTTATTTTTACAACCTCACAAGATTTTAAAACAGCCAGTATTGCAGGTTACCTTGCCAATATCCCCAGAGTAGTATATCTCCGTGGATTAGCCGTACCCATCAAAAGAAGTCTTGTCAATCAGTTCTGTATGACTCGTGCCTGCACGCACATCATTGCAAATTCTGAAGAAACTAAAAGAACTATTCTCCAGCACTTTCAAGGTATTTTACCTGCTGATAGCGTTAAAACTATTTACCACGGAATTCAACCTGAACTTCTCGAAAACAAGAAATTAAGTGGTCATTTCTTTTCGCAAAAATCCAAAGGAATTATCCTTGGAAATGCTGGAAGATTGACCAAACAAAAAGGGCAACATCACCTTATTGAAGTAGCCCGACACCTGAAAGAAGAAAAAATTGAATTCACTCTATACATAGCAGGAACTGGAGAATTACTCGATGAATTGACTGAATCTATTGAAAAACATCACTTACAAAACGACGTGATTTTATTAGGTTTTGTGAAAGAAATGGAAATCTTCATGCAGTCGATTGACTTATTTTTATTGACCAGTTCGTGGGAAGGTTTTGGATTTGCAATTGTGGAAGCTATGGCAAAGGGTAAGCCAGTTGTTGCATTTAATACGACTAGCAATCCAGAAATAATCACTGATCAAAAAACGGGGTTATTAGCAGATTTTTCAGAACCAAAGGATTTTGCTCAAAAGACAAAAGAACTCATACTAGACCCCACGCTTCGTAAAAGAATGGGCGAGGCAGCTAAACAAAGTGTCGTTGATCGATTCATTATTCAAGATCGAGTGGCCGAATTGGAAAAATATATTGCAATTAAATAGTGCCCTGTCATTTTTGTGTTTCATAAAAAAAGTAAACTTTGCAAGTACGATAAATAACCCATGCTACTCATTCAAAACATCCGCCAAGAAAAAGAAGCCATCATCCAAAGACTAGCCAAACGGGGTGTCGATTTTTCTGATCTCATTAATCAAGCATTAGAGTTGGACGATAGCCGAAAAGAAATTCAAGGTAAATTGGATGATATTTTATCACAAAGCAACAAGATTTCTAAATCCATTGGTCAGCTTTTCGCTCAAAAAAAAATAGAAGAAGCCAATGAAATGAAGGCAAAGACTGCCGACCTTAAAGAACAAAGTACTGCTTTAAGTGATGCTCTCAAAAAAGCAGAAAATGAGCTGCAAGAAGTACTCTACCAAATTCCGAATTCTCCAGGCGACTCTGTGCCAGAAGGCAAAAATGAGGAACATAACAAAACCATCAAAGTAGTTGGTGAAAAACCAATACTTTCACAAAGTTTACCTCACTGGGAACTTTGTGAAAAATATAACCTCATTGACTTCGAACTAGGTGTAAAAATTACCGGTGCAGGATTCCCCGTTTATCGAGGCAAAGGAGCCCGTCTTCAACGAGCATTAATTAACTGGTTTTTGGACAAAGCCAGAGATGCGGGTTATGAAGAGATTCAACCACCTATTCTGATTAACGAGGCAAGTGGAATAGGTACAGGGCAACTCCCAGATAAGGAGGGACAGATGTATCATATGCCTATCGATAATTTGTACGCAATACCCACAGCTGAGGTTCCGATTACCAATATTTATCGAGATGTGATTCTCAAAGAGGACGATTTTCCCATAAAAAACTGCGGATATACCCCTTGTTTCAGAAGAGAGGCTGGAAGCTATGGTAAAGATGTGCGTGGACTCAATCGACTACACCAGTTTGATAAAGTTGAAATCGTACAGTTGCAACATCCCGAAAAATCATACGAAACTTTGGAAGAAATGAGCAATTATGTTCAAGGACTCCTTCACGATTTAGGTCTGCATTACCGTGTCTTATTATTATGTGGCGGTGATACTGGATTTGCCAGTGCTATGACCTATGACATGGAGGTATGGAGTGCTGCTCAAGAACGCTGGCTGGAAGTGAGTTCGGTATCCAATTTTGAAACTTTTCAGGCCAATCGTCTAAAACTTCGATTCAAATCATCATCGGGTAAAAACCAACTTGCACACACTCTCAACGGAAGTGCGTTGGCTCTCCCACGAATTGTTGCTAGCATTTTAGAAAACACCCAAACTCCAGAGGGAATAATTGTCCCAGAAGTACTTCGTCCGTATTGTGGGTTTGATATTATAGATTAGAAGCAGTCTTTTTTCTTTACCCATTAAGTTATTCCTATAATTGCCTAATAATTATAAAAAAATTATGCGAAATTTACGATTTTTAGTCCTTACTATTTTATCTATTTCATTCATTACGAACTATGCTCAAACTGCATTAGATCAGGTGTTGGTTTCGGCATCTAGGATTCAATCAAAAAAATTCGAATCAGGTAAAAACATTACTGTTATTTCTCAAAAAGAAATTGCTCAACTACCTGTTAATTCTGTAGACGAACTACTCCAATATGTAGGTGGTGTCAACATCAATAATCGCGGCGGTTTTGGTGTTCAATCCGACATCGGAATGCGAGGTTCTACATTTTCTCAAGTATTGGTGTTGGTAGACAATCAACGGATCAATGACCCTTTGACTGCTCACTTTAATAATTACCTCCCAATCCCACTGAGTGAGGTTCATCATATTGAGATAGTGCGTGGTTCGGCAAGTGCTTCTTTTGGTGCCGATGCAGTTGGTGGTATTATCCATGTAAAAACCAAAACGTACCAAGCATTATTTAACAAACAAGAGTTTGCCAGCTCGAGCGGTAATGTAGGATTAGGCAATCATAACCTTTCTTTGATGGATGTCAGTATGCATGAACAGCGTAAAAAGTTTGGTTTTTCTGCTGCTGTAAAATCATCTGAATCTGATGGCGAACAATTGCTCAATCCAAATTTCACTAATGCCAAACTAGGCGATAGCCTTCACCGAAATTTCTTTGACCTCAAAACATACACAGCTGCTGTTACCTATCGAGGAGATAAACTTAAGTTTTATGCCCGTGGTGGATCTGACTTCAGAGAATTTGCTGCTAAACATTTTTATACCACAAGCACATACGATGAGTCCATTGAAAAAGTATCTTCCTACTGGACACAAACAGCCTTAATATATGACCAAGACAATAGCCGTACAGAATTGAACGCCAGCTATAGAAATGGGAAAGATAGCTTTGCTTTTAATCCGTTATTTACCCCAAATGAGCATACCACTCAACGCATCAATGCAACCCTATCTCAAACTCGACAAGTTGGTAGTGTAAATATAAATTATGGTTTCCAGACAGACTGGCAAGACATTGTAAGTACTGATCGAGGCGACCACCAAATCACATCAAATGCTGCCTTTATTTTGGCTCAAAAAACCATCAATCAACTTCACTTAAACGGAGGACTTCGATTAGAAAATTCGGAAAAAATTGGAACACAGTTGGTACCTCAATTAAACGCTTCCTACAAAATAGACAAATTGGTTCTTCGTTCCTCCCTTGGACGATCCATCCGACAAGCTGATTTTACAGAACGGTTTACCTCTTACAAACTTAACAACCCCAGTGCAGGCAGGAATGTTGGAAACCCAGATCTGGAAGCTGAATCTTCTTATAACTTTGATTTGGGAGCAGATGTGTACTTAACTGAAAATTTTCAGTTTTCGAATACCTTGTTTTTTCGTCAATCCTCCAACTTGATTGACTATACGCTCACCAATTCTATCGACATTACCAATTTGATTAATCTAATAGATAGCACAAATTATCTATATGCCCAGAATATCAGCGAATCCACAACTTGGGGTAATGAATTTGGTTTAAAATACACCAAAGCTATTCGAAATGGACGAATCGGTGCCACCTTAAATTACACCTACCTCAACACTTCCACACCAGATAGTGTGGTTTCCAAATACATCGCCAACCATCCTATTCACAACATCAATGGAAGTTTGAATATTAGATATGGTGGATTTGGTTTAAATATTGGTGGAGCCATGATTACTCGAAATGCCGAAGCAGTAGAGGCTATCAACGCTGAAATAAAAGATCAATACGCTATTGTTAATTTAAAATTAAGTTACACCGTCAACAATTTTCCTGCAAGTGTATACCTAGATGTCCGCAATGCCTTAGATACAAGGTACCAAGAAATATTAGGTTCTCAAATGCCTGGAAGATGGATAATGGGAGGAATACGTTGGAATTTTAATCGCACGAAACTTAATCCGATGCAAATAGTACCTATTAACTAAAAAAAGCAAGTACCACTATATGAACATGCAAAAACTACTTCATTTGTTTTTCATGGTTGGGAGTTTGTTCCCACTCAGTGGTTATTCACAAGTATGGGAAGAATGCATCGACTCCAATCGAGTAAATCCGTATTATCGTTGTAATGATCCTACTTTTGACCCCGTATGTGGGTGTAACAATGTCACCTATCGTAATGGCTGCGAAATGTATAATGTTGGAGGAGTAAATTATCCATCCACCACATCGAACGGGGTCTGCTCCAACGATTATTTTTATACATTCATTTACCCAAACCCGTGCACGGAACGAATTAATTTTAATATGCAGTTTACCGATCAGGAAACTGCTCCAGTAACCCTACAGATTTATTCTGTTTTTGGGGATTTGATGCTCTCACAAACTTATACAAGTATTTCTTCAAGTCCATCGCCTCCCATTACAATCTACCTTACTAATCTAAAATCTGGGATGTACACACTCGTTGTTCGTGCCAATGGTGTATATAAAATTTCTAAGTTTGTAAAACTTGTAACATAATGAGACTAAAGACAATTCACACCGGAAATTTTATGCTCGACGGAGGAGCAATGTTTGGGACCGTTCCGAAAAGTATTTGGCAAAAAATAAACCCTGCCAATGAGAACAACATGTGTAATTGGGCCATGCGTTGCCTGCTAATTGAGGACGGTAACCGATTGATATTGATTGACAACGGAATGGGAGAAAAGCAAAGTGAAAAGTTTTTTGGATACTACTATCTCAATGGAATTCACTCGCTAAAAAAATCCCTCAATGAGGCAGGTGTAGATTTTAGCGATATTACCGATGTAGTTCTCACACATCTCCATTTTGATCATTGTGGCGGTAGTGTAAAATGGAACACCACGAAAGACAACTATGAACTTACCTTCCCTAATGCGACCTATTGGGTCCATACTTCACATTGGGAACATGCAATAAATCCGAATCCTCGTGAAAAAGCTTCTTTTCTTAAAGAAAACATGTTACCCATTCAAGAACTAGGTCAACTAAAATTTATCCCCGACAATCTTCAAATTTCAGAAAATATTTCGGGTATTTTGGCCCAAGGACATACCGAATCCATGTTTTGCCCAAAGATTTCAATAGGCAACAAAACACTTGTATTCATGGCAGACATGATCCCAAGTGCAGGACACATCAAACCAAATTATGTGATGGGATACGATATTAGACCGTTGGAAACTATGAAAGAACGAGCATCGTTTTTAGAAGAGGCTACTGCTAATGAGTACCTGTTATTTTTTGAACACGATTTATCCATCGAATGCGGAACTGTTTCTCTTGGAGAAAGAGGCTACCACCTCAAGAATGCAGGAAATTTGAGTGACTTTGTGAAATAAAAATACCTTTGTTTACCAAGCAACTAAAACTGAACACTAAAACCAATGGAAAATCAATTTGATAATGCATTAGATTACCACGCTGAAGGTAGACCTGGCAAAATTGAAGTTATCCCTACCAAGCCCACTCAAACCAAACGAGACTTAAGTTTAGCCTACTCTCCAGGTGTTGCAGAACCCTGCGAAAAAATACATGACAACCCCCAGGATGCTTATAAATACACGGCTAAAGGAAATTTAGTAGCTGTAATTAGCAATGGTTCAGCCGTATTAGGGTTAGGGGATTTAGGACCGTTAGCCTCTAAGCCTGTGATGGAGGGGAAAGGAGTCCTCTTTAAAATATTTGCTGACATTGATGTTTTTGATATTGAAGTAGATGCATCTGATCCCCAAAAATTTATTGACGTTGTTAAAGCGTTAGAACCCACATTTGGAGGAATTAATTTGGAAGATATTAAAGCTCCCGAAAGTTTCTTGATTGAGGAAACCCTCAAAAAAGAAATGAAAATTCCGTTGATGCACGACGACCAACACGGAACAGCAATTATAAGTACAGCTGGACTTCTCAATGCTTTAGAACTAGCTAATAAAAAAATCGATGAAATTAAAGTCATTGTTAACGGGGCGGG
>JADHMR010000063.1 GCA_016779945.1 Bacteroidia bacterium
ATTCCCTAAATCTTCGCCAAAACCAAATAAAAGAAAAAAAACCGCTCCAAAGCTTCCATCATTTGATGAAATTCTCAGGGAGATGATGGATGAAAAGACAAAAGAAACTCCAAAAAAAGAAGTATTTGAAGAAGTAGAAATGGAATATGATGAGCCAGAGTTTGAGGATCAAGAAGTAGAATATTTCAATGAACAAGACTTTAAATCTGAAAATAAAGACCAATCAGACACTGAAACAGTAATAGAAGATTTAGGAGGAGAGATCTCTGAAATCCAGGGTATTCAAGTCGATGAAGAAACGAAATCTTCGTTCGATTTAAAATCGGCTATTATAGCGGAAACTATTTTAAATAGACCCGAGTACTAGATTAATTTTTTTGGTTTGAAAAGCCAATATTTTTGACCAATAAAAGTAGCTGTGGCACTCACGGCAGTAGCTATGGTGAATGCAATAAGCTTATCTATTCCTATGGCGTAAGATTTTAGAACTTCTCGCATTTCAGATTCTATTGAAATTCGAAATAGGTAGTTTGGAATACTATTTAACAAGGCACTGTTTGTAGATACATTGATAATTAAGGCTATAAAATAGAGCAGTGCGAAAAGTGATAATCTCTTATTATTTTTATCAGTTTGTCTCCAGGTCCAATACTTATTCAAATTGTATGTAACAAGCATTCCAGAACAAAAACTTAATGCTTTCGATTCATTTGCTCCCATATATTGAGATAAAATAAAATAAACCACAAAATCTACTCCAACAGCTAATATGCCACTGATAATAAATTTAGTTAGTTGTTTACTTGCTTGATAAATAGCCATCTCTATTTATGCTGGCAAAAATAGCTTATTATCACTGATGTGAGCATTCATTCCAAGTCTTAATGCAAGATTTGGTTTTGTATGCCCAGCTTGAAGTCCAAAATAGATTGGATAATTATAATCTTTAGTGTGTTCAGCAATTATTTGTAATGCGTTTTTACCAAATGGTATTGGGTTATCATTCATATCACTCATTCCTCCAACCACAAGTGCAGACAAACCATGCAACTTACCCGTTCTTTTCAGATTCATCATCATACGATCGATGTGATATAAATACTCATCTAAATCTTCCAAGAATAGAATTTTTCCAACAGTTGAAATATCAGATTTAGATCCACATAAACTGTATAGCACACTGAGGTTTCCTCCAATTAATTTACCTGAAGCATTACCTGTTTTATTGAGTGAATTTTGAGGTAGATCGTAAGATAAATCTTTCCCAAAAAGTGCATTTAATAGGCTTTGGTTAGTCCTGTTTTCATTGGGGTCATTTGATCCAGTTATATTGATAGGCATCGTACAATGAAGTGAGGGAAACCCAAAATTTGCGTGTAAATGCGAGTGGATAGCAGTGATATCACTAAAACCAAGAATCCACTTTTTTTGATCAATAAGAGGTTGAAAATCTAAGTGGTCTAGTAATCGAACAGATCCGTAGCCCCCTCTCGAACATAAAATTGCTTGAATATTAGGGCTATTAATAAATGCTTGCATGTCGCTAATTTTGTCTAAATCAGATCCCGCCATTTGATTTTTTTGGTTAAACATATTAGGACCAAGTTCAACCTTAAGCCCATTTTTTTTAAGCCAAGAAATAGTAGGTTTTACCTCGTCCATACTAATATATCTTGAGGGAGATACAAGACCAACAGTGTCGCCTTTTTTTAAATATTGAGGGTTAAAATGACTCATTTTTATAAAAGCAAATATTGTCTTTTATTTTTTCTTTTTTAACTCCATTCTAAACAAGCTATTGAATGACCTTAAAATAAAGATAATAGGGTAGCATTTCTATACATTTGTAAAAAAGCGTATGGATTTCAAACTTTCAGAAGAACATTTAATGATACAGCAAGCTGCAAGAGATTTTGCAGAATCTGAGTTATTGCCCGGTGTCATCGAACGAGATAACGAACAGCGATTTCCCACAGAAGAAATAAAAAAGCTAGGGGAACTTGGCATGATGGGAATGATGGTCGATCCTAAGTGGGGTGGAAGTGGTATGGATACCATTAGTTATGTACTTGCAATGGAAGAAATTTCTAAAATAGATGCGAGTGCAAGTGTAGTTATGAGTGTAAATAATTCATTGGTATGCTGGGGAATAGAAAAATACGGAAACGATGATCAAAAGGAGCGTTTTCTTAGACCATTAGCGAGTGGTCAAATTCACGGTGGTTTTTGTTTAAGTGAGCCAGAAGCAGGAAGTGATGCCACAAGCCAAAAAACAACAGCCATTGATATGGGCGATCATTACTTGTTAAATGGTACAAAAAATTGGATAACCAACGGAAAGACAGGAAGCACATTTTTAGTAATGGCTCAAACGGATATTGAAAAAGGACATAAGGGTATAAACTGCCTTATTGTAACCTCTGATATGGAGGGTTTTACAGTAGGAAGTAAAGAAGATAAATTGGGGATTCGTGGTTCAGACACACATTCAATCATGTTTCAAGATGTAAAAGTGCCCAAAGCCAATCGTCTCGGTGAAGAAGGATTTGGATTTAAGTTTGCTATGCAAGTATTGAGTGGTGGACGCATAGGAATTGCTGCTCAAGCACTTGGTATAGCGAGTGGTGCTTATGAAAGATCATTGCAATATTCGAAAGAAAGAAAAGCATTTGGTACAGAAATCATGAACCATCAAGCCATCCAATTTAAATTAGCTGACATGGCTACTCGTATAGAAGTTTCAAGGTTGCTATGCCTGAAAGCAGCAGCCCTTAAAGATGCAGGGGAAGATTATTCTCAAGCATCGAGTATGGCAAAACTATATGCTTCAGAAACTGCAATGTGGGTTGCCACGGAGGCAGTTCAGATTCATGGAGGGTATGGTTTTGTAAAAGAATACCACGTAGAACGAATGATGCGAGATGCCAAAATTACCCAAATTTATGAAGGCACTAGTGAGGTGCAACGCATAGTAATTGCGAGAAGCATATTAAAAGGATAGTCATTCTATTAGTTCTAAAATTCCCTCTGCAACACTAGCACTCAGGGCAACACCCATTCCTCCGAGTCTTGCTGCAACATATACATGAGGTTCAATATTTTTTATGATGGGTATTTTTTGCTTTGATTTTCCCATTCCCATAATACCACTCCACTGATGTTCAATAGAAACAGGTCTGCCAGTAATTTGCTCTTCCATGAAGCGTTTGAGTTCAGAAATTATCACTTCACTGGTCTCAATTTTATCGGTAGTCTCACCAACTGAATCAAAGTTTCTAGCTCCGCCAAGTAGAATTCTATTATCAATATCTCTCCAGTAGTAGTAGCCATTATCATAATGATAAAGTCCTTCGATCGGTAATTCATCCATCTGCTCACTAACGATCACCTGCCCTCTACACGGAGAAATATCTTCATCAATTAAATCAGGGGTAAATGCATTGGTGCATAAAATCAAATTCCTTGTTTTTAAATTTATTTGTTGTGATGTAATTACGGATATATCAATATTTTTTTCCCAACTCACAACCTCTAAGCCGCCTATCAATTGAATGCCCAAATTTTGAGCATAACGATAAATAGTTCGGTATAATTTTCCGGTATTTAGTTGCCCTTCATAGCCATTGTGGATCGTTCCAATTACGCGAGGTAGAGAACTGTTATTTTTATAGGTAAAAACACGGTCAAGACCCAATTCGTCTGACAGTATGGTGTTTATTCCCTGCAAACTATCGATTGCCTCAGATAATTCATGTTTGTTTTTTTGAGTAAAGATTTCAATGCTACCTTTTGTTT
This sequence comes from Bacteroidia bacterium, assembly GCA_016779945.1. Classification (GTDB taxonomy): domain Bacteria; phylum Bacteroidota; class Bacteroidia; order NS11-12g; family UBA9320; genus UBA9320. Next base: position 3,796 of record JADHMR010000063.1, read on the forward strand.
CGTAGTCAATATTTTCATCGCCAAATTTTTTACGAAGTTTATCGAGCCCTTGGTATCTTTTGGAAATAGTTAAATATACATTTTCTGGGGTATCGTATTTTAGATCATCCAATATTTCGGAGACATTGGCAAAACAACCAAAGCCAGCATTACGAGTACTAGCTCCGAGCCCCCAGCTTTGCCTATCAATAACAGTTACCTTGGCTTCTGGATGTTTTTCTTTAAGGTTAATTGCTGTTTGTAGACCGACAAGACCCATCCCAATTACAAGGTAGTCTGATGGAGAAATCAGGTATTCTTTTTCCCAATAGGAGAAATTCATCAAACGAAGTTAATCAGAAAAGTTATTCTTATTCATCGATTGTCTGTTTTGACAATTTCATAACTTCGCCAAATGACAAATCGTATTACATCGTTGTTTGGAATAAGATACCCAATTATTCAAGCAGGGATGATTTGGTGCAGTGGATGGAAACTTGCAAGTGCTGTGAGTAACTCCGGTGGATTGGGAATCATTGGTGCAGGGAGTATGTATCCAGAAATTCTAAGAGAACATATTCAAAAGTGTAAAAAAGCAACTAAACAACCTTTTGGGGTTAACGTCCCACTATTATATCCTGACATTGAAAAGCTCATGAAAATAATCGTTGAAGAGAGCGTTTCAATTGTTTTCACTTCGGCTGGAAACCCAGCTATTTGGACAAAACACTTAAAAGAAAAAGGGATTAAGGTAGTTCACGTGGTAAGTAATGAAAAATTTGCACTAAAAGCAGAATCTTGTGGCGTGGATGCAATTGTAGCTGAAGGTTTTGAGGCTGGAGGTCACAATGGACGTGAGGAGACAACTACGCTTGTACTTATCCCTCAAGTCTGCAAAGCTGTTAAGATACCTGTAATAGCTGCAGGTGGAATTGGAACTGGAAAAACAATGTTGGCAGCCGTGGCTTTAGGAGCTGAGGGTGTACAAATTGGTAGTCGATTTGTAACTTCCGAAGAGTCGTCGGCTCACATAAATTTTAAAAAGGCAGTTTTGAAAGCGAAAGATGGAGATACTCAATTAAGTATAAAAAAACTCACACCGGCTCGCCTACTTAAAAATAAATTTTGGGAACAAATAAATCGTGCAGAAATGAGCGGTGCATCTGAAGAGGAATTGAAAATAATTTTGGGTAGAGCAAGAGCAAAAAAAGGAATGTTTGAGGGAGATCTTGATGACGGAGAATTAGAAATCGGACAGATAAGTGGTTATATTAATGAGATAAAACCAGCAGCGGATATTATTGTTGAGATAATAGCAGAGTATTCTTCTGCGTTAAAAAATCTGAATCCAATTTAAAGACGGGTGATAGACCGAATAAAAAAATATTTAATTGATGGGGAAGGAGAATCACTTGACTATAAACAAGAGATAAGCAGTGCTTCCAAAATCGCTAAAACTATGGTCAGTTTTGCTAATCTCAAGGGAGGTGTTCTTTTAGTTGGAGTAAGAGATAATCGGAGTATTGCTGGAATTCGGAGTGAAGATGAAAAATATATGCTCGAATTGGCAGCCTCTTTTTACTGTAAACCAGAAATTAATTTGGAGTTAGAGGAGCATAATATTGGAGGAAAAATAATTTTAGAGTGTATAGTTCCCGAGGGAGAATTTAAGCCGTATTCAGCCAAGGGGGAAGATGGTAAATGGTGGGTTCACATTCGGAATAAAGATAAAAGTCTATTGGCAAGTAAGATTGTGGTCGATGTGCTTAAAAGGCAAGCAAGCAACAAAGGGACACTTATCAAATATGGCAAAAATGAAGAGGCACTTTTGAGATATTTAGAGGATAACGAACGAATAACGCTTCAGCAATTTCGTAAAATGGTAAATATCAGTAAATGGAGAGCTTCTAAAATCATAGTAAATCTAATCACTGCAGGTGTTATCATAAACCACACCTACGAAAAACCAGAGTTTTATACCTTAGTTTAAGGTGGCAGTACAAAATATTTCTTCTTTCATTTTCGTTGAGAATACTATCTTTGTTGATTACAGCTATATGTAGCTTTCATAGATATTTTATAATCATGAAAAAAATAACAGTAAAAATTATATTCAGTGTTTTCCTAACTATTGCCTTGGGGGTTCAAAGTGCCTCTGCTCAAAGATGGTTCAAATCAAGTTCATTAGAATTTGGACTAATCGGTGGGTTTAGCCACTATAACGGCGATTTGGTAAAAACCGCATTTGAGTCTCGAGCCATGAAACCAAGTTTTGGTCTGATTACTAGATATTCACCCCAGCAAAGGTTAACTATCCGATTAAGTGCACAGTATGGACAAATAGAAGGTAGGGATGACTGGTATGAAGATAGAAGTGAAACAAGAAATCTAAGTTTTGAATCAGATTTATGGGATTTTACAGGTGCTTTAGAGTATAATTTTAAAACGCTTGACAGAAGAGCAAAATCTGGTGTAATTCCTTATGTTTACACAGGTTTTAGTGTTTTTAAGTTTAATCCCAAAGCAGAATTTAATTACGATCCAAGTGGTCAGATGGCAGCATACCTAACTCCTGGTGTGTATGGAGAACTCGCAGATAGAGATGGAGAAATGGTTGAATTACAACCCCTGGGCACAGAAGGGCAAGGAACTACAGAATTTAACGATCGAAAACGATATGCTTTGACTCAAGTTGCTATTCCAGTAGGTGCAGGATTCAAATTTAAATTGAGCCATAACTGGATAGTTGGTGTTGATTATGGTATGCGATTTACATTTACAGATTACATGGATGACGTTAGCGAAACTTACGTAGACCCACAAAGGCTTACTGCCCAATATGGTCCAATGTCTGCTGCAATGGCTGATCGAAGTGAAGTACTCCATGACGAGTTATTGAATAATCGTAGAGGTGATCCAGATGATAATGATATTTATGGAATATTTGGTGTAACTATCATGTACAGAATATATGGTAACAGACCATCTTGCCCAACTTTCTAATTATATAATTGGGAATATTACTTATTTCTTTACTAGATAAGTAACATCCCGTTTACTTTTGCGTATTGTATAAAGTGTTAAACAACAAATCGTCATTAATTGCGTCCATTTTTCTGGGGATATTTATTGTATTTACACAATATTCAAATGCTCAGTCTTGGGAGATTGGTGGTGCCCTCGGAGCTTCAAATTACCACGGCGATTTAGCGTATAATATTACCCCAAAAGAAACTCATTTTTCAGGAGGAATTTTTCTGAAGTATAATTTCAATGAATATTGGTCATACAGGCCTACGATATCCTACCTCAAAATCTCTGGAGCCGACAGTAACTTTAATGATCACCAACTCAGAAACCTAAGCTTCAGAAATAATATTTATGAATTTTCAAATGCGTTAGAGTTTAACTTTCATCCATTTAGTAATCGAGATATTCATACAAAATTTACGTTTTATGCTACCGCTGGGCTAGCATTGTTCATGCACAAGCCAGAGGCTTATTTAGATGGTGAGTGGTATGACTTATCCAGTTTAGCTACTGAAAATCAAGATTATAGTTTAATTCAATTTGCAATTCCACTTGGTGGTGGTATAAAGTATGCGATATCTGATAATTTGATTTTAGGTTTTGAAACAGCTTGGAGAATGACATTTACTGATTATTTGGATGATGTAAGTAACGTGTACTCAGATATTGAAAATACAGATGGATCGATTAATAAGTTAGTAGATCGATCTTGGGAATTAACATCAAACGGAAGACCCTTAGCTAACCCCGGAGATACAAGAGGTAATCCTAATTTGAACGATTGGTTTATTCAATCTATTTTTAAAATATCATATCGATTCACTCCTATTAAATGTCCTTATTAGTTCAATGAATACCAAAGAAGATATTAACCTAGATCGTTTGCCAAAGCATATTGCAATTATCATGGATGGTAATGGACGATGGGCCAAGGAAAAAGGAAAGTTTCGCATATTTGGACACGAAAATGGGGTAAAGGCTGTTCGTGAAGTATCTGAGGGTTGTGCCGAGCTTGGGGTTAAATACCTGACATTGTATGCATTTAGTACAGAGAATTGGAATCGCCCTAAAATGGAGATTAATGCATTAATGACCTTGCTTGTAAAAACCATAAAAAAAGAGACGGGTACATTAATGAAAAACGGCATTCGGCTTGAGGCAATTGGTGATAAAACAACCTTACCAGAGGATTGCAGAAAAGAGTTGGAAGAGGCTATAGAAGTTACAAAAGAAAACACTAAAATGACGCTTATATTGGCGTTGAGTTATAGTGCAAAGTGGGATATTGTTAATGCAACTCGAGATATCGTAAAGCGAGCAATTGATGGTAAAATAGCGTTGGAAGATGTCAATGAAAACCTAATAAATAATACACTGACCACACACAAATATCCCCATCCAGAATTAATGATTAGAACAAGTGGTGAGCATCGAATAAGTAATTTTTTATTGTGGGAGATTGCCTATAGTGAATTGTATTTTACGAATGTATTATGGCCTGATTATCGGAAAGAGCATTTGCATGAAGCAATATTAGATTATCAAAAAAGAGAACGAAGATTTGGAAAGACAAGCGAACAATTGGTATAGAATGAGTTTGATTAAAAAAATAGGGCTGCTTATTTTAATGATGATTTCAGTAAATCTGAATGCTCAAGTAATCGATAGTACAAAAATTATTGTTGATTTTGAGAAACCCGTACAATATAAAATAGTGCAGATTACGGTAAGTGGAAACACTTACACACCCAAAGGACTGATACTTGTCACTTCAGGTTTAAAAGTAGGTCAAACCATAACAATACCTGGCGATGATACAAAACAAGCTATCAGTAAATTATGGAAGAGAACATTATTTAGTGATATTGAGATTGGCCTAAATAAGGTTAAAGATGGCAACATTTCACTTCATATTTCTGTGGTTGAACGACCTGCACTATCTAAATATTCCATCAAGGGACTAAAAAAAGCAGAAACTAATAATATCCGAGATGAGATCTCTCTTCAAACCAACCAACTAATTACAGAAGACCTTATCAATAAAACCAAATCTGAAATTCTAGCATATTTTTATGAAAAGGGTTACTATGGAGTAAAAACATCAATTTCACGGGTACCTGATCCTAAAAAACCTAATTTTCAAATTCTCAGAATTCAAATTGATCGAGGAAAAAAGGTAAGAATGCAAGACTTGGTTTTTGTTGGCAATGAAAACATATCAAGTAAAAAACTACGAAAGATTATTAAACCAAAACGACGATATAAGAAGTTTAATTTTTTTGCTACTTCAAAATTTGTGCAGGATGAATTTGAAGAAACAAAACCCGGGATTATTCAAGCATACAGTGCCTTAGGTTATAGAGATGCTTTTTTAATTTATGATTCAATCCAACAAATTTCTGATGATCGCGTCATTGTTAAAATTGGAATCAATGAGGGTAAAAAGTATTTTTTCAGAAACATAACATGGGTTGGAAACACCAAGTATAGAACTTCACTTTTAGACACCTTATTAGGCATTAAAGCGGGGGATATCTATGATCAATCAAAGTTGGAAAGCAAGCTTTTCATGAGCGAGAATGGCTTCGATATTTCTAGTTTGTATATGGACGATGGATATTTGTTTTTCAATGTAAATCCGGTTGAGGTTTTAGTTGAAAATGACAGTATCGATTTAGAAATGAGAATTTATGAGGGTAAACAAGCTACAGTTAATCGAGTAAGTGTAGTCGGAAATGATAAAACCAGTGATTTTGTAGCTCTACGTGTTATCCGAACTCGTCCAGGGGATAAGTTTAGTAGATCAGATATACAAAGAAGTATGCGAGAACTTGCTCAGCTTGGTTTTTTTGATCCAGAAGGATTGGATGTTAACCCCATGCCAAATCCTCAAAATGGTACAGTAGATATTCAGTACAAGGTAGTTGAAAAACCAAGTGATCAAATAGAAGCATCTGGAGGTTGGGGAGGCTTTGGAGGTTTTGTTGGAACATTAGGGCTAACACTTAATAATTTTAGTTCTCGAAAGGTATTTAAAAAAGGAGGATGGGATCCTATACCGTCAGGTGATGGTCAGCGACTTTCTTTAAGAATTCAGAGTAATGGACCTCAGTATCAAGGCTATAACTTCTCGTTTAGTGAACCTTGGTTGGGGGGTAAGAAACCAAACTCATTGAGCGTAAGTCTATTTCATAATGTGCAATCTACCTTTCAATTTACTAGCGATAGACCCAAGTTTACTACTACTGGTGGAAGTATAGCTTTTGGTAAGCAACTCAAATTTCCGGATGATTATTTTTCATTCAGCACCTCACTCACCTATCAACGATACGGATTAAAAGATTGGACGTCATTTGGTGCTTCAGAACTTGGTTTTACCAATGGAAATGCAAACAATATCAGTATAACAACTACACTTTCCAGAAATAGTACCAATCATCCGATATATCCTACAGAGGGAAGTTCATTTTTAGCTAGCTTTCAGTTTACCCCACCTTATTCGCTGATTTCGGGTAAAGATTTTTCTGATCCTACAATGTCTCCACAAGAACGCTTTCGGTGGATAGAGCTTACTAAGACAAAGTTTAATGGTCAATGGTTTTTGGGCATAGGTAACGGTGAAAGAAAATTTGTAATTGCTCCTTCTTATCGTTTTGGAGCAGTATCCATTTGGAATAATGATATTGGATATTCCCCATTTGAATTATTTAGAGTGGGTGGTAGCGGTCTTTCCAACTTCGTTCTTTATGGAACAGACATTGTATCTCAGCGAGGATACGATGAAGGTCGAGTCAGTGATCCAATAGGAGGTCAGCAAGGATTACCTATATACACCAAATACACATTAGAACTCAGATATCCACTAACGGTTGGACAGTCCTCAACCATTTTCGCTCAAACTTTCTTAGAAGCAGGTAACGCATATAGAAGTTTCCAGGAATTTAATCCTTTTGACGTTAGAAGAGCCGCTGGGGTTGGAGTTCGATTATTCTTACCTATGTTTGGACTTCTAGGAGTAGATTATGCCTGGGCTCTAGATCCAGGATTTAGAGATGAACCTACACAATTCCACTTTTTTATTGGTCAACAGTTTTAAGCGGTTCTACATTTTGATTGAAGAACGAAACCAAAATGTGTGCAGATTTTTGGTTAGTGGCAAGAGGGACATTGTGAACATCACACAATCTTAGTAGCATTGATATATCGACATCGTGAGGGTGTTTGTCTAGCGGGTCCCTAAAAAAAATAATTGCGTCCATTTCGCCACGTGTCACCATAGCTCCAATTTCGGCATCTCCACCAATGGGTCCAGACGCAACGCGTTGAATATGACGGACACCTGCATCCATAATCATTTTACCAGTTGTACCAGTAGCGACTAGGTTTAATTCTTTTCTTTTGAAAAAATCCATTCGTTGAAGTACAAAGGATACTAAATCAGCTTTTTTACCGTCATGGGCAATTAATGCAATGTTCATTTATGATATAAATTCTTTAAGATATTCAGTTTTTAAGAGTGAAGCAATTTTGTAGCGTTCATCTTTAGTGTCTTGATATAGAGCATCTAGCGTTTCGTATACGTGGTCTAATCCAATTTCTTGACTCCATTCAAATGGGCCTTTTGGATAGGCCGTGCCCAGTTTCATTCCCAGATCAATATCGTTCTTACTTGCAGTCCCCTCTTGAACAGTATAATATGCTTCGTTAATTATCATACACACTATTCGTGGAGTTACGAGTCCAATACGACTTTTTACAAAACGTGATTTTAAGTTAATATTACTGAAAAAATCTGAAGCGATTAATTCATCTTGGGGGTTTGTGGCACAACATTCTACGACATTTCTATTAATAAAGGTAGGAAGTGAATTCATGCCAACAATAGTACAAGTGGGGTTACTGCCAACTTCAGCATATAGCTCTTCAAGTTGTATTTTAACAGACCCAACAATAACTAACTTATTTCTTAGTTGATGATAAATTTGGATCTGTTCTGGAGTATCATCAAAATCAAGGTCAAAAATGACATCATACGTGTCAATTTCATTAATTTTGAACGGAATTAATGAATGTTCAGAAATGAGGTTTTTCAATTCTTCAACTTGATTTGTTTGACCTTTAACTGCAATTTTCATTAGAAGCAAATGTAGACTACAATTATAAAACCATGAAAAAAATAATAAACACATCAAATGCACCAGCAGCCATCGGACCATATAGTCAAGCAGTTCTTGTAGACAACACGTTATATTGTAGTGGTCAAATTGCATTAGATCCGCTTACTGGAGATCTTGTTATGGACACTATAGAAGAAGAAACTGAGCAGGTAATGAAAAATATCGAAGCTGTGTTAGCAGCCTCAAAAATGAATTTTAAGCATGTAGTAAAGTGTAGTATTTTCATGTCATCCATAGAATATTACGACGAAATCAATGAGGTTTACTCTCGATATTTTAAGGACACTTCGCCCGCAAGAGAAGCAGTAGCTGTAAAGACATTACCCAAAAATGTGAATGTAGAGATCAGTGTAATTGCACACAATGCTATCTAACTAATCTAATTTATTGGAGTAAAAAAAGAACCCTCCAAATTGGTTAACCAGTTAAATAACTTATCAAAAATGGATTATTTAGGCTTATTCTGTATCAAAAAGAAGTCAAAAATACTTCGTGTCAGTTGGAATGGAGGAAAATCTTAAATACGTTAAAGCTAGAATTTTCTTCACCATTATAATGGAATTTAAATTGCTAAATACAAGAAAGGTATAAAAGCAAAAAAATTAGATCAAAAAAAAGGCAGCCGTTAGGCTGCCTTTTTAATTTAATATCGGTTAAATTATTTGTTTAAAATAACTCTAGTGATTCCAACCAACTCATTGTTAGCAGTTTCAATGAAGTAACAACCGCTTTCTAAACCGCTTAGGGTAATTGTATTACCAGTAATA